>JACNJP010000235.1:0-1893 GCA_014382465.1 Planctomycetota bacterium | reverse complement strand
TCGAGTGAGGCTTCTTGCGCGAGCGTGGGGACCGAAGTCGTGGCTGAGGGTAAGGCGCTGCGTCCCATCGCCGGACCTAGGGCAGAAAACGGGAAAGGACGGGAGGCGACGATGAGGCAGCGGGACGGGATCACAATCTGATCCGGCCGCGGGGAGATGGAGAGGCTGAGCAGGTTCAGGCCCACCGACATGCCGCAGCCGCCGCAGTTGGTGTTGCCGGCGCGCAGCAGCGGCTCGGCGCGGTCGGCGCCGGACTGGGCCAGGCCGCACAGCAGGGGTTCGGAGCTCATCACGCCACCTCCACGATCTGCGGGTCGCCGGCGGTCTTGCGCGCCAGCAGGTCGTCCAGGACCCCCCCGAGGTGCTCGGGGCGGATGTCGCCGCCGCCGAGCCCGAGCATGTAGTTCTGGACGATGCCGTTGGGTTTCACCCCGCGCAGCTCGCTCCACAGGATGCCGCCCAGGCCCGGACAGATGTCGCGGTCGAGCACCGCGACGCGCTCCCGCCCGCGCAGCCAGGTGCTCAGCAAATCCTCGGGGAAGGGCCGGAACATCCGCACCCGCAGGGCGCCGGCCTTGACGCCGCGCGCGCGGGCGGCGTCGACCGCGGTCTTGGCGGTGCTGGCGGTGGTGCCCATCGACACCAGCACGACCTCGGCGTCGTCCATCTTGTACGGCACCACCCGGTCCGCCGGGCGGCGGCCGAAGTGGCGCTCGAAGGCGTCCTGGACCTCGGCGTAGACGCCGGGC
Source organism: Planctomycetota bacterium (assembly GCA_014382465.1). Taxonomy (GTDB): domain Bacteria; phylum Planctomycetota; class UBA1135; order UBA1135; family UBA1135; genus J029. Next base: position 1,144 of record JACNJP010000235.1, on the reverse strand, counting down.
ACGCGCAGCATGGCCTCGTGGTGCTCGCGGCGGTGGACCTCGGTCTCGTGCGGGAAGTCGAGCCCGCCGACGGTCACCGGCGTGTGCTTGACCGCGTGCGGCAGGTCGAGCGGCGGCAGGAAGTCGTCGACCGCCTGCTGGCCGGGGAGCTCGGTCAGCATCATGGTGTGCGACAGCACGAAGGCGTCCTGGCACACCATGGCCGGCAGCAGCACGCGCGCGTCCTCGGCCAGGCGGAATGCCAGCAGCGTGGTGTCGGCCACCTCCTGGTTGTCCTCGCAGTAGAACTGGATCCAGCCGGCGTCGCGCAGCATCAAGGTGTCGCCGTGGTCGACCCAGATGTTCCACGGCGGCCCGAGCGTGCGGTTCACCGCCATCATCACGATCGGCAGCCGGTAGAAGGCCGCCGCGAACACGTTCTCGGCCATGTAGGCCAGCCCGTTCGACGACGAGGCCGTGAACGAGCGGGCGCCGGACAGCGACACGCCCATGCACACGGCCATGGCGCTGTGCTCGGACTCGACCCGCACCACCGCGCCCTTGTCGAACTCCTGCTTGCACAGGAGCTCGATGCACTCCGACTGCGGCGTGATCGGGTAGACGCCGCTGCCGAAGCCGCGGCCGAAGCGGTTGGCGCGGCCGGCCAGGGCCGCGGCGCGGGCCGAGGCGTGGTTGGCGCTCAGGAGTTCGGCGGTCATGAGGATTGCATCTCCATCGCGCTGCGCGGGCATTCGGTCACGCAGATGCCGCAGCCCTTGCAGAAGCTGTAGTCGACTTGGTAGCCGCGATCGGTCTGGCGGCGGATGATCCCTTCGGGGCAGTACACCAGGCAGGTGTCGCACTCGGTGCACTGGCCGCAGGAGAAGCAGCGGTGCGCCTCGAGCCCCTCGGCCATGCCGCGGTTGACCTCGGCGAAGCCGTTGAGCCGCTCGGGCACCGGCAGGTGGCGGTCGGCGTAGACCGGCACCTTGTGGAAGTGGTCGAGGCGGATGTCGGTCACCGGCACCGCCTTGGCGCGGTCGGGGCGCTCGAAGACCTCGGCCTCGATGCCCAGCGCCCGCAGCGCCAGGCCGGCGACGCGCCGGCCGTTGCCGATGGCGTGGGTGACCGTGCCCTCGCCGGTCGCGCGCAGCCAGGCGAGCCG
>JACNJP010000499.1 GCA_014382465.1 Planctomycetota bacterium | reverse complement strand
CGACGTTGGAGATCGGGTCCTCGAGCCGGGTGTCGAGCAGCGAGTCCCACTGACCGGCGGTCTCGTTCCAAGCGTAGACCCGGCCGCTGGCGGTGCTCAGGACGGCGGTGCCGACGCCGTTCTTGGCCGCCGAGATCTCGGTGATGAACCGGGCGTCGGCGGCCAGCCCCTGGGACATCGCCAGGACCTCTCCGGTCGCCGGCCGGTAGCAGAAGACGCCGCCCTCGGTGCCGATCAGGAAGCGCGGATCGGTGGCGTGCGGCCAGTACTCGACCCGCGTCGGCTCGAAGCGGTCGAGGCCCCCGCCCGCCAGGGGCAGCCAGCTCAGGCCCTCGTCGTAGCTGTGGAGGACCCGGGTCTCATCACTCATGCAGACCACCATCTCGTGGCCGCCGCCGGCCGCAGGGGCGATGGCGAGGTCGCGGACGACCGCGTGAGGGATGTGCGGGAACGGAACGGTCAGGCAGACCGCGAGCGCGAAAGAGAGCGTGGGCAACATGGGGATGGGGATGGGGATGGACCCTGGCCGACCCGAAATCGGGCCGAAAAAGGGGCGTGGAGTCGCTTCAGGATACCACGGGATCCGGCGGCGGCGGCGGCCGGCTCACTCCTGGCCGGGACCCAAAAAGGCGGCGATGGCCGACGAAAACACCGGGTAAGCTTGGATGTCGTTGTGTCCCGCGTCGGGGATCTCGACCACCTCCGGCCCGGCCGGCCCCAGCGCCTGGAGCAAGCGCTGGCTGCTCCAGGCCGGCACCACGCCGTCGCGGCCGGCGATCAGCACCAGGGTCGGCGCCGTGATCCGCGGGGCCGGGCGCCACGACTCGAACTTGTCCCGCAGCAGCAGCGACAGCGGGAAGACCGGGAACTGCCGCTGCGCCAGGCGCAGGATGCTGTCGAAGGGCGTCACCAGCACCAGCCGCTCGACCGGCCGCTGCGCCGCCAGCTGGACCGCGACGCTGCTCCCCAGGCTGCGCCCGATCACCGCCACGCTGCGGTGGCGGGCGGCGAGCTGGTCGTAGGCCGCCAGGGCGTCCTCCAGGATCCCCCGCTCGCTCGGCCGCCCCGGGTTGCCGGCGTAGCCGCGGTAGGGCATCAGGTAGACCGCTCGGCCCGGCAGGGCAGCCTGGAACAGCTCCAGGTTGTGCTCCACGGCTTCGGCGTTGCCGCCGAAATAGAGCGCCGCCCGCGGCCGGTCCGGGTGCAGCACCCAGCCGCGCTGGCTCCCGGCGCGGGTCTCGACCCGGAATTCCTCGGCCACCGGCTCGAGCGGCGCCGGCGTCGGGAAGTAGATCAGCCGCCGCTGGAACAGGACGACCAGCAGGAGCATCAGCAGGTAGACCGCGGCGAGGATCTTCAGCATGGACCAGGCGAGCTTCATGTTCCCTGGCGGCCAAGCTAGCGTCGAGGGCCGCCCGCTGCTCAGGCCTCGAACCGGTCCCAGCCGTACTTGTCGAGGTAGGGCGCCAGCGAGGCCGCCGTACCAGCTGCCGACGCCCCAGTCGGAGTACACCACCTGCTCGGCGCCGTCGGGCGCCACCGGCCGCGCGACCTTCAGCACGTGGGTCGGGCAGGCCTTCGACCGACCCGCCCGTCCAGGGCTTCCAGCCCCTAGAATGCCGCCCATGACCGTCCAATCTCCCGCATTCGAAGAGCGCCACCAGGGCATGCTCGCGATCCAGGTCGGCACCGCCGAGCGGATGGCCTTCCTGCGCAAGGTCTATTCGCTGTTCACGATGGCCATGGTGGTCTTCGCCGGCACCGCCTGGTGGGCCACCGACAACGACACCGCGATGGGGCTGATCGCACCGATCCTGGGCGGCGGCATGCTCGGCCTGGTGATCTTCATGGCGGTCGCCTTCGGCCTGCTGCGGGTGGCGGCGTCGCGCTTCCCGCTCAACATCATCGCCCTGATCCTGTTCGCGATGTTCGAGGGCCTGATGAGCGGCGCCCTGATCACCTGGGTGCTGCAGGGCCGCGAGAATTTCGGCCCCGGCGACGGCGCCGAGATCGTCACCCAAGCGGCGGTGCTCACCGGCGTCGTCTTCGGCGGCTTGACGCTGTTCACCCTGACCTCGAAGAAGGACTTCTCCTTCCTGCGCGCCGGCCTGTGGGTGTGCTTCTCGGTCCTGATCGGCCTGGCCCTGATCGGCTGGCTGTTCGGCTTCAGCCTGGCCGGCTGGGGCATGTCGCTCGGCTGGGTGCTGCTGATGGCGGGCTTCGTCATCTACGACACCTCGAACATCATGCGCCACTACCCGGTCACGGCCGCGGTGCCGGCGGCGATCGCGATCTTCCTGGACGTCGTGATCATGTTCAAGCACCTGCTGATGCTGCTGTCGCGCCGCAACTGAGCCGGACCGGCGGTTCCACGCTATCGTGGACAGCGGTGCCCGGCCGCGTCCTCGCCCCCCTGCTCCTCGCTCTGGCTCCCCTCCCCGCCCAGGAGGCCGGCGCCACCGGATTGCCCGAGCTGGTCGCGGCGCTGGAGCGGGCGGTCGACAGCGGGGCGCCGGCCGCGCAGCAGGCGACGCTCGTGCTCCGCATCGGGCTGCTCGGCGGGGACGCCGCCGCCGAGCGCCTCGCCGAGCTCGCGGTCGGCCTCGAGCAGGGCTGGCTGGCGCGCCGCGCCGTCGCCGCCCTGGCCGCCTGCGACTCGCCGCGGACCCCGTCGCTGCTGCGCGACCTGGCCAAGCGCGAGTCGGCTCCCGAGGCCCGCGACCAGGCGCTGCGGGCGATCGCCGCCGGCGGGCCGGACGACCTCGAGTGGCTCAAGAAGCGCTGGTCGCGCGAGGACGACGACCGCGCCCGCCGGCTGATCCTCCAGCTCCTGATGGACCGCGAGGCCCCCGGGCTGGCCCGGCTGGTGGTGGCCGCCGCCCAGGACGACGACCCGCTGGTACGGGCCCAGGGCCTGCGCGGCATCGGCCAGCTCCGGCTCTACCGGCAGCTCCCGCTGGTGCGCCGCGAGCTCGGCGACGGCAACGCCGGCGTGCGCCTGGCCGCGGTCGACGCGCTCGGCCAGCTCGGCGGCCGCGAGGCCTTCATCGAGCTGGTGAAGGCCGCCACCGACGCCCGCTTCGCCGGCCTGCAGAGCGCGGTCACCCGGGGCTTGAACGCCGCCGACGAGCCGGAGGAGGTCCAGGTGCTGGTCCACGCCCTCGGGACGCGCGACGAGATCCTCGCCGAGCGGCTGCTCGAGGCCATCGCCGCCGCCTCCCACCACGAGCCGGAGACCTGCGGCAAGGCGCTGCTGCGGGCCCTCGCCCACCCGAGCGAGCGGGTCCGCGCCGCCGCCGTCAAGGGCCTGGTCGCCGCGCGCACCCAGGGCGCGGCCGAGGCCCTCGCCCGGCGGCTCGACCACCGCAACCTCACCACCCGCGCCGACGCCCTCTGGGGCCTGGCCCGGCTCGGCGGCATCCCGGCGGCCAAGGAGCGGCTGATCCTCCACCTGGCCCGCCACCAGGACGGCACGCTGCGCAAGCACGCGACCACGGCGCTGCGCTGGTTCGGCAGCGACGAGGCCCTGCGCGCGGCCGGCCAGAACCTCGGCGACGAGGAGTGGCGGGTGGCCGGGGCCGCCGTCTCCACCCTGCTGAGCCTGCGCCGCCCGGAGGCCCTGGCGTGGCTGATCGACGCCGGGGAGCCGCGCCGCGACCGGCTGCGCAGCGACATCGCCGAGACCCTCGAGCTGCTCACCGGGCAGGCCTACGGCGCCAACTTCCCGGTGTGGCGGCGCTGGCTGGCCGACCAGCCCGCCGACCTGCGCCTGCCCGACCCGGAGCTGGCGAGGCTGCTGCTGGAGCGGGCCCGCGCCGCCCGCGCCAACCCGGAGCAGCGCACCGCCACCTACCACGGCATCCCCGTCCCGCGAGGCCCGGTGGTCTTCGTGCTCGACGTCAGCGGGTCGATGGCCGCCCGCCGCAGCGACCCCAAGGAGACCGACCTGCGCCACTTCGCCCGGGCCATCGAACAGGTCCTGAACAGCCTGCCCGAGTCCCAGCTGTTCGACCTGGTGCTTTTCGGCAGCGAGGTCCGCGTCTGGCGCGAGCTGCCGCAGCCGGCCAGCCCCGAGAACGTCGCCGACGCTGTGCGGCTGCTGGCGCAGACCCCGGCGGCCGGCGGCACCAACCTCTACGACGCCCTCGAGCTGGCCCTGGCGCTGGAGGGCGCCCAGACGGTCTTCCTGCTCACCGACGGCCAGCCCACCGCCGGCCAGCGGATCGCGCCGGGGGACGTCCTGCTGGGGATCGAGCACCGCAACCGCGACCGCGGCGTCCGCATCCACACCATCGCCGCCGGGAGCGTCGCCGCCGATTTTCTCCAGCGGCTGGCCGAAAGCAACGATGGCATGGCGGTGGATTTGAGGCAGGCGGGAGGGCGCTGAGCCGACGGCCTGGAATCCGGCCCCATTGATTGGCCCCAGGTCGATCGCAAGGTCCTTTCTCCGAATAGGATTGCAGCTCCACTCGGGAGCCGCCCCCGGGTGGGTTCCGATCTCGAGCCCTGTGGCTTTGGATGGCTGGGCTTATGGCTTGGCCAGGGCCACCGAACGGGGCCGGATTCCTCTGCCTCCCCCCGAGCCCCCCCCCCGCGCGCCGTGTCCCTCCTCCTCCTCCTCCCCCTGCTCCTCCTCGGACCGCTGTGCCAGGACCCCGCCCCGAACCTGGCCGAACGGCTCGCCAAGGTCCACGCCCTGCTCGAGGCCCAGGACAACGGCAACGACCTCGGCGCGGCGCTCCACGCCGTCGCAAACCTGCGCTCCGCGGAGGCGGTCTCGGCGCTCGCCGACCTGGTGCCGACGCTCAACGGCCTCGGCCGCGCCGCCGCCATCCAGGCGCTGGGCATGTGCGACCACCCCGACGGCGTGGCAGCGCTGCGGCGCCTCGCCACCTCGAGCAAGCAGATGCCTGACCGCGCCCTGGCGGTGCGGATCCTCGCCGGCGAGGCGGACGTCGAGTGGCTGCTGGAGTTCTTCCAGAAGGAGAAGAACGGCCTGGTGCGCGGCGCGGTGCTGCGGGAGCTGCTGCGCGCCAAGGTCCCCGGCCTGGAGGAGACCGTGCTCGATGCCGCCAAGGACAAGAGTGCCGACGTCCGTTGCGCCGGCCTCGAGGGCATCGCCGAGCTGGTCCTGTTGGACGGCGGCAAGATCGCCACCAAGGCGCTGAAGGACTCGAGCCTGGCCGCCCGCATCGCCGCCTGCCGCGCCGCCGCGCTCACCGGCGGCCCGGCGGCCTTCAAGGTCATGGTGGCGGAGCTGCGCAAGACCAAGAACGAGGACTTCCGCGACGCCCTGACCCAGGCGCTGCAGCTCGCGACCCAGCCCAAGGAGATCGAGACCATCCTCAACGCCCTCGGGCGCGAGAAGGACGAGGAGCTCATCGCTCGGCTGATGTCGGGGCTGGCCAGCGCCGCCGTCCACGACCCCGAGGCCAGCGCCAAGGTGCTGGTGAAGATGGTCGGCCACCCGAGCCCCTTCGTCCGCGAGCAGGCCATCCGCGGGCTGGCCGCGACCCGGCCGCCGGGCGCCCTCGCGCTGCTCGCCGGCCTGCTCGAGCACGAGGACCCGGTCACCCGGGCCGACGCCGCCTGGGCCCTGGCTGAGCTCGGCGAGCTATCGCCCGAGGCCGAGGCCAGGCTGCTGCCGCTGCTGTTCGACACCTCGATCTCGGTCCGGGTCAACGCCACCAAGGCGCTCGCCGGCGCCCGGAGCGAGCAGGCCGGGGAGGCGGTCGCGCGGATGCTCTCCGACGAGTTCTGGTCGGTGCGCTCGTGCGCGGTGGAGTCCCTGCTGAGGCACCGCCGGGCTGCGGCGCTCGGCCCCCTGATCGCCCAGATGGAGCAGGACGACTCCCGCGTCCGCGATGAGATCGCCGAGGCCCTGGGCGCGCTCACCGGCCTCAGCTTCGGCGACAACGCCATGTCCTGGCGCCACTGGTTCGACGAGCTCGAGGCCGGCTACGAGCTGCCCGCGCTGGAGGTGGCCCTTCGGCAGCTGGCCGACGCCGAGGCCGCCCGCAGGGCCAATTCGCGGGAGACCACCACCCGCTACCACGGCATCGCGATCCCGCGCGGCGGCGTCGTCTTCGTCCTCGACGTCAGCGGCTCGATGAACGAGCTGATGGAGGGCGAGAGCACCCAGTCGGTCACCCGCTACCAGCACTTCTCCGAGGCGCTCAAGGACACGATCTCGAACCTGCCGGGCGGCGCCCGCTTCGACATCATCACCTTCTCGACGCGGCCGCGGCTGTGGCGGCCCCGGCTGGTGACGGCCGACCGCGAGAACATCGACGACGCCAAGCGGTTCCTCGACAGCAACAGCGCCTTCGGCGGCACCAACATCTACGACTCGCTGGCGGCGGCGCTGGCGATCAAGAACGCCCAGACGATCTACCTGCTCACCGACGGCGACCCGACCGTCGGCGTCACCCACCCCTACACGATCATCCAGCGGATCGCGCGGCTCAACCGCGACCTCGGCGCCGCCATCCACACCATCGCCGCCGGCGAGGTCAGCGGCGAGTTCCTGGCCGAGCTGGCGGCGGCCAACGGCGGCCGGTCGGTCGACCTGCGCTGAGGGGGCCGGTCGGGAGGCGGGCTAGCAGCCCTCTTGGCCGCCGGCCGCCTTGTGGGCCACCGACAGCCGGATCAGCTCGCGCAGCACCTTCTCGTCGACGTCCTCGAGCTTCTTGAGGTAGAGGCAGGCCTTGCCGGTCTTGTACTTGCCGAGCTTCGCCATCAGCTCGTCGTAGCGCGTGAAGCCGGACATGATGTAGAGGGTCAGCGCCTGCTTGCGCGGCGAGAAGCCGGACAGCATCCAGTCGCCCTCGCGGCCGCTGGCGTAGACGTAGTGGTAGCTGCCGAAGCCGACGATGCTCGGGCCCCACATCTTGGGCGGCTCGCCGGTGACCTCCTGCATGATCCGGCACACGGCGCGGCTGTCCCGGCGCCGCTGCTCGGGCTCGACCGCGTCCAGGAAGGCCTCGACGTCGCCGTCGTGCTGCTTGGTCTTGAGTTCTGCCATGGCTCCCGTCTCGTAGGGCTGGTCGGCCCGCGGTTCGAGGCCTAGCACCAGGATCCACGATCCCCGCCCGCGCCGCCATGCTGCTCCTCCAAGTGATCCCCGCTTTCCTCAGCCTGCTCGCGCTGGCGGCGCACTTCCTGCGCGGCGGCCTCCTGTTCTTGGCCGGGGTTGTGGTGGGAGCGGTGGCGCTGCTGACGGTGCGGCGACGCTGGGCCGGCTGGCTGCTGCAGGGGATCCTGGCGCTCGGCGCGCTGGTCTGGCTGCTCCAGGCCTGGGTGCTGGCGCAGCTGCGCGCCGAGCGCGGCGAGCCCTACGGCCGCATGCTGGTGATCCTCGGCGCGGTGGCCGCGGTCTGCGTCCTGTCGGCGCTGCTGCTGCGGCGCCGGCGGGCGCGCGCCTGGTTCCAGCCCGACGACCGCCCTCAGCCGGGGACCTGAGCCTCCTTCCACAGCATCCGCGCCAGCGGCAGATAGAGCGCCAGCGCCGCCAGCGCCACCAGATAGAGCCCCCAGCCGGAGGGGATCGCCTCGGCGGCCGAGAAGACCACCGCCGCGGCCATCAGGAGCCGCCCCTGGCGCGCTCCGGTGAGCGGCCGGAGTCCGGCCACCAGGACCAGCTGGCCGACCCCGAACAGCGCCGCGCCGGCGATGAAGACCATCGGCACCAGGCCGCCGCTGCCGTCGAAGAACAGCCGCGGGTCGCCGCCGGCCTCGGCCACCGCCAGCGGACCGATGCCGTCCGCCCCCAGTCCCGCCATGTGCAGGGCGGCGCCGGCGGCCATCATCGGCAGGGCGACGCGCGCCAGCAGCACCGAGCCGGCCTCGGCCACCCGCCGGCACAGGATGGTGGCGGCGACGATGCCGAAGCCGAAGGCGATGGCGCTCACCAGGTGACCGTCGAACCACAGCGAGGCGCGCTCGGTGGCGAGCGCGGCGGCGGCGTGGTCGGCGTAGTCGCCGACCACCGGGATCAGCGGGACGCCGAAGGCCAGCAGCAGCGGAAAGGCGGCCACGAAGGCGCCTTCGACGCGGTCGGACCAGAGGGTGATGGGTCGGGTCATCGCGGTGCTTCCCAGGCGGGGGTGGGGGTGGGCAGGCGGGCGCCCGTGTGGTCCCCCCACCCGCGGGGGCGGGCGAGGCGCCCCGCGGGGCGCGCCCGGTCCGGGGGCGGGGGGGGCGGGGGGGCGCCCGGGGGCCGCG
>JACNJP010000241.1 GCA_014382465.1 Planctomycetota bacterium | reverse complement strand
CCGCCCGCCGCGGCGGCGGCGCCGCCGCGGGGCCCCGGGCCTGGGCCAAGGGGCTGAGGGCCGCGCGGGGCGGGCCCGCCGGGCCCGCCGCCGCCGAGCCCGCCGCCGCCGCGCCGGCGCCGGACGACCCGGCCTGGGAGCCTTGGATCCGAAACGGCCGCGGCCGCTCGGTCCTGGTCCGCAACGCCCGCATCCACCCGGTCGCCTCGCCCGCCTTCGACGGCGCCCTGCTGGTCCGCGACGGCCGCGTCGCCTGGCTGGGCGAGCGCTGGCAGGGCGAGCTGCCCGCGGGCTGCGCCGAGGTCGACGCCGGGGGCATGCAGCTCTACCCGGGCTTCCTCAACGCCGGCGACGTCACCGGCCTGTGGGAGGTCGGCTCCCTGCGCGCCTCGCGCGACGACGCCGAGACCGGCACCGACCACCCCGACCTGTCGCTGGCCAGCGCCGTCCACGCCGACAGCAAGCACCACCGGGTGACGCGCATGAACGGCGTCACGCACGTCCTTGCCCAGCCGACCCAGGGGCGCATCCGCGGCCAGGCGGCCCTGATCCAGCTCGACGGCTCCAGCAGCGAGGAGCTGGTCACCGTGCCCGACCTGGCGCTGTGCCTGGCCTTCCCGCGGGCGCGGGCGCCGAAGGACGGCAAGGCGCCGGAGGAGCCCGCGACCGTGAAGGAGCTCGACCGCTGGTTCGAGTCGGCGCTCGAGTACGGCCAGCGGGCCGAACGCCTGGCCGCGGCGGGTGTGACGCCGGCCGAGCGCGACCGGCGGCTCGAGGCGCTGCTGCCTTACGCCCGCGGCGAGAAGCCGGTGCTGATCGAGGCCGAGGACCTGTGGACCCTGATGGCCGCCCGCACCTGGGTCCGGAAGCGCAGCCTGGATCCGATCTACGCCGGCGCCCGGGACGCCTGGAAGGCCGCCGGCTACTTCGCCGCCGACCACGCCCGGCTGATCCTCGGCCCGGTGCACAGCCTGCCGCAGGGCGACAACGACCCCTTCGACGCCCCCTACCGCAACCCCGGCCTGCTGGCCGACGCCGGCTGCCAGGTGGCGCTGCGGACCGCCAACCCCGAGGTCACCCGCAACCTGCCCTTCCAGGCCGCGACCGCCGCCACCCACGGCTGGAACCGCGAGGCCGCCCTGCGGGCGATCACCCTCGGCGCCGCCGAGGTGCTGGGCGTCGACGCCTTCACCGGCAGCCTCGAAGTCGGCAAGGCGGCCAACTTCTTCCTCGCCGAGGGCGACCCGCTGGACTTCCCCGGGGTCGTCCGGAGGATGTGGATCGGCGGCAGGGAGGTCGAGTTGAGCAGCCACCAGACCGAGCTCCGGGACCGCTACGCCGCCCGCATCGAAGAGAAACGCTGATGCCGGGGGGCCAGCGCCGGCGCCGCGATAAAATCGCCCCGTGAGCGTGCAGACCCCCTCCCGCCTGATCTCGATCTCCGAGGACTGTGGCGCCGAGGCCGCGGCCCGCGGATTCTCCGCCATGGCCCAGTCGATGGTCGGCTCCTCGATCCTGGTGATCGCCAACGAGATCCGCGCGCTGCAGGCGCAGGGCGTCGACGTCGCCAACATGACGGTCGGTGATTTCGATCCGCGCGAGTTCCCGATCGCCCAGCGCTACAAGGAGCTGCTCAAGCAGGCGATCGAGGAGGGAGACACCAACTACCCGCCGCCGGCCGGGCTGACCGAGCTGCGCAAGGCGGTGCAGAGGCACGTCGCCCGCACCCAGCAGCTCGATTACCCGCTCGACGGCGTCGCCATCGTCAGCGGCGGGCGGCCGTCGCTCTACTCGACCTACCGGCTGCTGGTGGACCCGGGCGAGCTGGTGCTGTTCCCGGTGCCGTCGTGGAACAACCACAACTACCGCGACACCTGCCAGGTGCGGGTGCGCGCAGTCCAGTGCGGCCCGGAGACCGCCTTCCAGCCGACCGCCGACCTGCTGCGACCGCACATCTCGGACGCCCGGCTGCTGGTGCTGAACACGCCGCAGAACCCGAGCGGCGGCGTGATGACCGCCGAGGAGGTCGAGGCCTTCGGCCACCTGCTCGTGGAGGAGAACGCCCGCCGGGACCGCAGCGGCCAGAAGCCGCTCTACCTGCTCTTCGACCAGATCTACCGGCCGATCGTCTTCGACCACCACCGCCATTACTCGCCGGTGACCCTGGTGCCGGAGTGCGCTCCCTACGTGATCCACGCCGACGGCGTCTCCAAGGGCTTCGCCGGCACCGGCCTGCGCTGCGGCTGGCTGGTAGGTCCTCCGGTGATCGCGCGCAAGGTCGTCGCCCTGCTGACGCACGTGGGCGCCTGGGCGCCGAAGCCGATCCAGATGGCGACCGCGCGCTTCCTCGACGACCAGCCGGCCCTGGCCGAGTGGGAGCTCGAGATGGTCCGGCGGGTGCGGATCCGCCTCGACGCCTTGTCCGAGGGCCTGCGCCGGCTCAAGGAGGACGGCTTCCCGGTCGACTTCATCGAGCCGCAGGGGGCCATCTACCTGTCGGTCCGCTTCGACCTCGCCGGCCGCACCACGCCCGGCGGCGAGCTCCTGCGCAGCAACGAGGACATCCGCTCGTACCTGCTCCAGGCGGCCCGCTTCGCCCTGGTTCCCTTCTCCGCCTTCGGCGTCGCCGAGGCCGCCGAGGACGGCTGGTCACGCGCCAGCGTCGGCGCCGTCAGCGTCGAGCAGGTGCGCCAGGCGATGCCGCGGCTGCGGGCGGCGCTCGAGGCCCTGACCTAGCCGCCCGCGGACAGCTCGCCGCCGGCCCCGGTCCCCCGCGCCAACTCGAAGGCCAGCTCGGCGGCCACCTCGCCGTTGAGGAAGAACCGCGCCCGGCAGGCGCCGTCGATCAGCGGCGCCGCCCGGGTGTCGAAGATCCGCTCGCGGCAGCGCACCTTGAGGCGGTCGCCGGCCGGCAGGCGCAGCACCCGGCCCTGGTAGCGCTTGCGCCGCGGCCGCCCGGCGACGCGGCCCGGGGTCTCGATCTCGTAGACCAGCTTGGCCTCGCCGGCCGGCCCCTGGTTGCTCACCTCGAGCTCGAACTGGAGCGCCTGGTTCGGCCGCACCCGCGGCCCGCCGGAAAGGCGGGCGTTCACCTGGACCTCGAGCCGCCCGAAGCCGAGCAGGCGGAGGGCAAGGGGGTCGCCCTGCTTGACCAGGCTCCGCAGCCCCTTGGCCGCCATGTGGGCCACCAGCGGGCCGCAGGGCTCCTCGTCCAGCCAGCCTCGGACGACCTCGCGGGCGAGCTGCGGCCGGGTCCGGCTGATGTCGTTGAGGCAGTTGGCGACGGCGTTGGCCGGATAGCGGTCCTGTTCCCGCCGCAGCGGCCGCAGCAGCGGCAGGAGCAGCGCCGGGTCCTCCACCGACCAGCGCAGGTGCCGCACCCACACCCCGCGCGGGCGGGTGGCCTCGACCGCCGCCCGGCGCACGAAAGGGGACGGGTCGTCGGTCCAGGCGCGGAGCAGCCCGACGATCGACGGCCCCATCCGCTCGGCCAGCGGCCGGAGACCGAAGGCCTGGACCGCCTCGGCGACCCGCTTGTCCGGGTCGGCCGCCAGCCGGCGGTAGAAGCCGAGCGAGGCCTCCGGGCTGCCCTGGAGCAAACCGTCGGCGGCGGCCGGGACGAAGAAGCGGACCCTGGCGTCGACCTGTCCCGACAGCCGGAACAGGGCTTCGAGCGGATCGGGGGCCTCGGCGAGGTGGGCGGAGAGGAGGGTCGAGACCAGCCCCCACTGCTCCAGCAGGGTGGCCTCCCAGTAGCCGGCGGCGACCAGCTCGCGCTGGAGCGCCAACGGCCGCGGCACACCCGTCTCGAGACAGGCGGCCTCCAGCAGCGGGAGGACCGAGCTCTCCGGAGTTTCGCGCGACAGACCCTCTCCGCCCCGCCGACGGCGCAGCTTGCCGGGCACGGGGCCAGTCTAGCAAGGGCTCCCAGAGGACCGATCAGCGCGGAATCGGCCGGGAAACGCGCGGATTCGGGGCTCATCCCGGAAGCTGGGACCAGGACATCGGTGCCCTCGGCGGGGATCACCGGGTAGGATTTCTTCACTCCCCGCCTCGCGCGGCTCGACCCGCCCTCCGTCCTGGATGCGCCACCTCCTCCCTCCCTTCGCGGCCCTGGCCTTGACCTGCGGTGCCTGGGGCCAGGGTTCGGTCCTGCTCCAGGACGTCGTGGAGCTCCCCCGGCTGGGCAACGGCAACGCTGACCACTCCACCGTCGCCGTCAACTCCAACGGCGACATCTTCGTCGCCTGGCACTGCCAGACCGTCTACGCCGGCCCCCACCAGGTCGAGGGCCTGCTCCTGCGAAGGAGCACCGGCCTCACCTGGGACCGGCCGCAGCCGGCCGACGTCCTGCTCCTCGGCGACCCGTCCCACGCGGTGTTCAGCACCGGCGAGGAGTGCGTCAAGCCGGACGTGGTCGCCCTCGGCACCGATTTCCTGGTGTGCTGGCCGCGCAACGAGCCCGCCACCGGCTGGTCCCAGCTCGAGGCGGCCTTGGTGATGGTGCCGCCGGCCGGGCCGGCGGTGGTGGATGCCCCGCTCCCCGGGATCGGCTGGGTGGTCGATCCCCTCCTGGTCGGCGGGGACGCCGGGGTGATGCCCGACCTGTGCGCCCGCGAGGCCTCCCCGGGCGTCGCGGCGGTGGTCTACGCCCACGAGACCTTCGCCCAAGCCGCCCTGCGTGAGTACGAGCTGCGCGCCACCACCATCGACTTCAGCGTCTCGCCGCCGGTGATTGGGCCGATCACCGCGCTCTCGACCGCAGTGCCGGTGGACAACACCGCCTTCGGTCCGGCCGGCGGCCGGGTGGTCCCGGACGTGGTGGAGGACGACTTCGGCCACTTGGTGATTGCTTACGAGACCTACGAGCTGGCGGTCCACAACGGCCTGCTGTCCGACGAGGGCCACATCACGGTCCTCCGGGTCTCCGAGCTGGGCGGCGTTTGGACCGAGCTCGAGCGCGAGGTCTACGACGGCATCTTCCTCGAGCACTGGGAGCGCCGCCCCAACCTGGCCACCTCCCGCACCGACCTGACCAACTCGGTCAGCCTGACCTGGATCGAGCAGGGGCTGAACCTGTTCGCCGACCTCGACGTCCGCTATGCCGAGCTCGAGTTCTTCGGCGGCGCCGGGCCGGGCGCGGTGACCCTCACCGGCTTCCCGTTCCCGAACCTGTCCAACCGCGACCACGCGCTTCCGGTGCCGATCCACTCGTCCGGGTTCCGCACCGTGGTCTGCTCGCGCTGGTACACCCTCGCCACCAGCATCGTCGCCTTCAGCGCCATGCCGCCCCGCTCCGAGCGCCGGCTCCCCACCCCGGTGAACTGGGCCTGGCGTCCGGCGGTGGACCTGCTCGAGATCGGCGCTCCCGGCACCGCCGGCTCGCGGCTGATCCCGGTCAGCTACGAGGGCGAGAGCCTGTCCAGCAGCGACAACGTGATCTTCGTCCAGGTCTTCAGGCGCTGAGGTCCGCGCCCGGGGCCAGGCTGTCCCGCAGCGCGGCGGCCACCGACTCGACGACGAAGCGCACCGCCGCCGTGGGATAGGGCCGCGGCTGGGGCTCGACCTTCACCAGGCTGCTGCCGTCCGGCTTCGAGACCAGCCGGAGGTAGAAGATCTGCGAGAAGGCGTCGTCGGCGCTCACCACCTTGAGCAGCCAGGAGCCCTCGGCGCGGAAGGACTCCTTCACCTCGGCCACCACGCCGGGGGCGGTGAAGCGGCGGCCGGCGAGGGCGGCGACGGCCGCCTCGGTGAGGGTCGAGTCGAGGTGGGTGCAGTGCAAGGGCTCCTCCTGGATGATGCGTCGGGTCGCGCCGCCCTCGAGCAGGCGGGCGCGGAGACGGTAGATGCTGCGGCCCTGCTCCAGCCACTTCTGCTCGTAGCGGGTGCGGAACTCGCGCTCGGGCTCGCGCTCCAGCGCCGACAGCTCGAAGCGGCCGTCGCCGGAGAGGAAGTCATGCGACTCGGTGGCGTACCAGTCCTGGTCGGTGACGAGCTCGAAGCAGCCGCCGGGCCGCAGGACCATCGCCAAGGTGGCGGCGAAGTCCGGGCTGCTGACCCGGTGCTTGGCCTGCTTCTCCTTGGGCCAGGGCATCGGGAACTGCATCAGCACGCGCTCGAGGGAAGCGGCGGCGAACAGCTCCCGCAGCAGGTAGCGGGCGTCGCCGCGGACCAGCCGGACGTGGTCGGCGCCGGACCGCTCGAGGAGCCTGGCTGCGCGGGCGACGCACTCCGGCGGCCGCTCAAGCCCCACCAAATTCCAGTCGGGGCGCTGGCCGGCCCACCACGCCAGGTATTCGCCGCCGCCGAAGCCGACCTCCACCGCCAGCGGAGCCCGGCGGCCGAATAGGCGCTCCCAGTCGAGCGGGAAGCGCTCGGACTCGTGGGCCGGGATGCCGTAGCGAAACAACGCGGAAGGGCGGAATCGCATGGATCCGGCATTCTCCCCGCTCGGGGAGCCCCTGAACAGCCCTCCGGAGCCCTCGGTTCAATTTCTGGCTTCCACCCGGCCGATTGATGACGTAGGCTTCGACCGAGATCATGTCCACCCGGTTCCTCGTCCTCCTGGCTGTCGTGCTGCTGCTGCTCCCGAGCGGCGTGCCGAGCCTTTGGACCAGCCCGGTCTGCGACACGGACTGCTGCGGCTGTGAAGCGCCGCCGGCTTCGGAGCTGCCCTCCTTGTCCCAGGGCTGCTGCTGCGAAGTCCGGCCCGCCTCCGACCTGCCCTTCATGCCGCCCGCCCCCGAGCGGGCCGAGAGCGCCGGCCCGGTCCTTCCGGAGCTGACGCCGATGCCGATCGAGGCCGCGCCGGAGCTGCCGGTGTTGGCCGCGGGGCCTCGGCTGGTCCCGGCCGCCGAACCGCGGCCGCCGCCACGGCCGCTGTTCCTGCTTCACGCGGCCTTCCTCTGCTGATCGATCTTCCGGTCCGGACCCCGACGGTACCGGACCGTTCCGACGTTCCTCCCGAACCGGATCCTGATTGATCGTGCATAGGAAACACCATGGACCGCACCCTTTTGCTCGCCGGCGCGCTGCTGCTCGCCGCCGGCTGTAGCGCCCCTCCGCCCGCCGCCTTCGGCGACCGGCGCGACGACTGGCGCGCCCAGGAAGCCCGCTTCCTGCCGCCCTCCGCCGCGCCCGAGCTCAGCGGCTCCCCCGATCTCGCCGAGCTCTGGGCGGCCGCCCAGCGCGGCAACCCCGGACTGCGGGCAGCCTTCCATCGCTGGCGGGCCGAGATGGAGTCGGTCCCCCTCGCCACCTCGCTGCCCGATCCCCGGCTCAGCCTGGCCGGCTACCTGTCGCAGGTCGAGACCCGCGTCGGCCCGATGCAGGGCCGGATCGGCCTGTCCCAGGCCTTCCCGTGGTTCGGCAGCCTTCAGGCGGCCGGCGATCAGGCCTTCGCGGCCTCGGAGGCGGCCCGCGAGGACTTCGAGGCCGCGCGCACGCGCTTGCGCCAATCCCTGGCCGACTCCTGGTTCGAGCTGCATTACCTGGAGCGGGCGGTGGCCGTGACCGAGGGCCATCAGGAGTTGCTGCGCCACCTCGAGGCGGTCTCCCGCAGCCGCTATGAGACCGCCCGGGGCGAGCACGCGGACCTGATCCGGGCCCAGGTCGAGCTGGGACAGGTCGAGGACCAGCTCAGCACCCTCCGGGATCTCAAGCGGCCCCTGGTGGAGCGCCTCAACGCCGCGCTGGGGCGCCCGGTGGGCAGCCTGCTGGCTTGGCCCGACGGCCTGTCGCCGGCTCCGGCGTCCCTGCCGGCGGACCTCGCCGCCGGCATGGCGCGGTCCAGTCCGGAGCTCCGCGCCCTGGATGCCCGCGCCGAGGCCGCGCGCCACGGCATCGTCCTGGCCGAGAAGGACTTCTACCCCGGATTCAGCCTCGGCGCCGACTGGACCTGGATCGGCGACTCCCCGATGGCCGGCGTGCCGGACTCCGGCCAGGACGCCCTGGCCCTCGTGGTGGGGATCGACCTGCCGGTCCGTCGCGGACGGCTCGACGCCGGGCTGTCCCGCGCCCGCGCTCGCGAGGCCGCCGTCCTCGCCCAGAGGGAGGACCTCCAGCTGCGCCTCAACGCCGAGCTGGAGATGGCCCTCTACCGCTACCGCGACGCCCAGCGTCGCGTGACGCTCTACCGGGACGGGCTGGTCGCCAAGAGCGAGCAGTCCTTCCAGAGCACGCTGACGGCCTATCAGGCGGCGGCGATGCCCTTCGACTCCGTGGTGGACTC
>JACNJP010000433.1 GCA_014382465.1 Planctomycetota bacterium | reverse complement strand
AACCGGCTGCTCAACTGGGCCCTGCTGCAGCAGGGGGTGCCGGTCGACGAGATCCTGCAGCAGATCAAGGACGGCGACTCGCTCAAGCGGTGGCGCCAGATCGGCATCGTGTCGCTGCGCGGCGACGCCGTGACCTTCAGCGGCAAGGGCTGCGGCGAATGGGCGGGCGGGGTCACCGGGCAGACCGGCTCGCTGGTCTACGCCATCCAGGGCAACGTGCTGACCGGCCAGCCGGTGGTGGACGCCGCCGAGCAGGCCCTGATCAACAGCAGCGGCCCGCTGGCCGAGCGGCTGTTGCTGGCGATGGACGCGGCGGCCAGCTTCGGCGGCGACGGCCGCTGCTCCTGCTCGGTGCCGTTCCCGACCTCCTGCGGCTCGCCGCCGCCGAGCTTCACCAAGTCGGCGCACATCGCGACCCTGCTGATCGGCCGCCCGGGCGACCCGATCGAAGCCTGCCAGCCGAGCGGCTGCGCCCAGGGCGATCTCTACCTGGCCCTGAACGTCGCCAACGCCTCGGCCGGCGATCCCGACCCGATGGTCACGCTGCGCCAGGACTACGACGCCTGGAAGCTGCTGCAGCCGGGGCGCCCGGACGCCTACCGCAGCGGCCAGTGGATCTCGCAGCCGGTGGTCGCGGCGGGCGGCGCGCCGCCGGTGCAGCTGGTCGTCGACCTGAACGACCTCGACGGCCTGCCGCTCAGCCACGGCGGCCACGCCGTCAGCTTGGAGCACGACCCGGCCTCGGCCGGCGGCGCGGCGCTGCTGCAGGTGCACGACCACAACGACGGCACCTACACCCTCGATCTGCAGCCGGGCAGCGAGCCGGGCATGGACCTCCTGCGGGTGCGGGTCGACGACGGCGTCCAGGCGGTCACGCTGTGGCCGCCGACCGAACTGGTGGTAGCGCCCCCCGCCGCGCTGCCGGTCAACGACCCGGCGGCGCCGGCCGGGCTGCCTCTCTCCCGCCAGGACCTGCAGGCGCAGTTGCTGCCGGACGGCCTCACGGCCTACTTCCTGGCGGAGGGAGCGGGCGGCTACCGGCGGCTGTGGCGGGCGACAAGGCCGGACACCGCCTCGGCCTTCCAAGGCGCCACGCGGCTGCCGGCGCCGGGCCTTGCGGGCTGGTGGCTGACCGACTTCCACGTCGCCGACGACGAGCTGGAGCTGTTCCTCGCCGCGACCACGCCCGCCGATCCGGTGCAGCGCTTGTACCGTTCGCGGCGTCCAGACACCCTGTCGGATTTCGGGACGCCGGAGCTGCTGCCGGAGCTCGACTCGGCGCTCGGTGAGGGCGGCCCCTGCCTGAGCCCAGACGGCCTCGCGCTGCTGTTCCAATCCTCGCGGGACGGCGGCGCCGACCTGTGGCTGGCGCGCCGGCCGGTCGCCGGCGGCCGCTTCGCCCCGCCGGAGAAGCTCGCCGTGCTCGACGACGGCAGCGACGAGCGCTTCCCGCTGTGGACCGAGAACGGCGCCCGCATCCTGTTCAGCCGCGATCCGGCCTCGGGGCCGAACCGGGTGTGGAGCAGCGAACGCGGGGAGGGCGCCTGGCTACCGCCGGCGCCGATCGCCGGAGGCTTGCCGACCGGGACCGGCGCTCTCGCCGTGACCGCGGTCGATCCCGCCAACCAAGAGCTCTGGCTGAGCCGCGCCCTGCCCGGCGGAGGCCGCGAGCTGCTGGCGGCGCCCCTGGCCGCCGCCAGCCTGAGCGCCAGCGGCCACCAGCTCTCGGCCGCGGCCGGCGGCCGGATCGACTTCGCCCTCGACGCCGGCGCAGCCTGGGCCGGCGCCGGCTACCTGCTGCTGGCCGGGGCCGCGAGCGGCCCGGCCGAGGTCCTGCCCGGCGGCGGCGTGCTGCCCTTCCCCACCGACGACGCCACCGATCTGGTGCGCCGCCTGGCCGGACAGCCGCCCTTCCTGGGCTTCTCGGGGACGCTCGACCCCGCCGGCAGCGCCACCGCCACGCTCGACCTCGCGCCCGGCCAGATCGGCGACCCGGCGCTGATCGGCAGGAGCTACCGACTGGCCTTCGTCGCCGAGAGCGGAGGCGAGCGCTTCATCAGCGAAGCGGTGCGCTTGACCATCAATCCCTAATCCTCGATCCCTCGATTCTCGGATCCCCTGATCTTCGCGGCGGACCGGGGCCCGCCGGCGCGGCGCCGCCGCGGCTTAGGCGTGGGCGGTGAAGGGGAAGACGAATGGCCCGGATTCCAGCGGGAACTCCCCCATCAAGTGGGTGCCGTTGCCCTCGAGTGGCAGCCATTCGAGTCCGTCCAAGTCCATGCGGTCGGGCATGAATTGGAAGTCGACGGTCTCGGCGCGGCCCTCGCTCAGGAAGGGCCAGATCTCCTCGAAGGCCGGCACGTGCTCGCCGATAACATCGAACAGCCTCAGGCCGGTTTCGTCACGGGCGAAGGCGACGTAAACCTCCAATTCGGGCACGAAGGAGAGCAGCTCTCGCAGCGGATAGAGGGCGTGAAACAGCAGCAGCTCGACATTGAGGACGCCGAGGTCGCGCGAGACCGGGGCGCGCCGCTCTGCCATCCGGCGCAGCCGCGCCAGCTGTCCGGGATCGGCGGGGTCGACCGGCTGCCGCGCCGGCCGCGGCCGGACCGCGGGGGCGCGGAATCGCGCGAACTGCTCATGCACCGGCCGGAAGCCGGTCGCGGCGTAGAAGGGGAAGGCCTCCTCGTCAGCGAAGAGATAGACGAAGTCGTGATCGGGGCGCGCCCACTCCAGCGCCGCCTCGGTCAGGCGCCGGTTCAGCCCGCGGCGGCGGAACTCCGGCAACGTGCCGACGCCGGAGATCTGGGCCACTCTGCGCCGCTCGCCCTGGATCGTCATGTCCATCGAGTAGAGGCAGGTGCTGGCGACGAGGCGGTCGCCGGCGAAGTAGGAGAAGGGACGGTAGAGCGGATCCCAGCAGCCCATGTCCTGCCACAGCATGAAGTCGAGGTGGTGGATCCGCCGGATGAAGGCCTGGAATTCCGCGCGCGCGAGCCGGTCGTCCCAGTAATCCGTTCGCAGGTGGAGCCGCATCGGTCCAGCACCCTGTAGCTATCGAGGGTCCTTGGCGGCGAGGAAGAGGCGCTCGGCCTCCAGCAGCTCCTCGATCACGCGGCCGGCGAATTCTCCCCACTCGAAGCCGTAGGCGCGGGAGACCAATTGGAGGTGGTCGCCTTCGAAGAGGACCACCGGATTGCCGCCGGCCTCGGCGGCGGCGAACAGCAGCTCGCGTTCGCCTTCGGGCAGGTAGCGGTCCTCCCGGGAGGCCACGACCAGCACGTGGACCTCGGTCTCGCGCAGGGCTTCGACGAGATCGACCTCGGTCGGGCGCTTCAGGAACCAGCTGACGATGGTGCCGAGGAAGGGACCGCGGCGCGCCCGGGGAGCGTGGACGGCGATTGTCTCCGACCGGATCGGAGCGTAGAGCACCACGCATCGCGGCTGCCGCCCGGCCTCGAGCAGTGCGGCGGCGGGGATGGTCCCGAGAGAGGCGGCGCGCAGGACGACCTTGCCGCTCTCGCCGCCAGCCCGCCGCACGGCCTCGTCCCACATGCTGGCGCCGTCTTCGGGCAGCGCGGTTGGATCGGGATCGCCGTCGGAGGCGCCGACGCCGCGATAGTCCAGCGCCAGCGAGGAGTAGCCCTGCAGCCGCAGGACCTCGAGCGTCTGCTTCCAGCCGGCGATCCCCAGCAGGCCCGTGGTGGCGGAAGCCTCCGAAGGGAGCAAGTGGAGCACGACCGGAGCACCGGGGCCGGCGGGCAGGAAGACCCCGCGCAAGGTGAGGCCGTCGGCGGAGATCGCCTCGGCCGCCTCGGTGCCCGGCGGGAAGCCCTTCAGGCTCAGCTCAGGGGTGCCGGTGGGTTGCACGATGGGCACGACGCAGGCGGCGGGGAACGAGGCCGCGAGGATCAAGGCGAGGAGCCTCGGGCGGAGGCGGCAGCTCCTCGTCCGAGCAGGGGCGCGGTAGTCCCAGCTCGTGAATGCCGAGGTGGCGGTCATGAGGATCTCAGCCGTCGAACTCGACCCAGGCGCGGGCCTCGCTCGACTCGATGACCTTCTCGATGAAGCGTACGCCGCGGCAGCCGTCGTCGACGGTCGGGCAGGCGTCCTCGAGGTCGGCCTCGCTGCGGATCGCGCGCGCCGCCGAGCGGTAGAGGTTGGCGAAGCCCTCGAGGTAGCCCTCGGGGTGGCCGGGCGGGATGCGGCCGAGCGACTGGGCCGACTCCCCGAGGTAGCCGTTGCCGGTGCGGCGCAGCTCGGCCGGGCGGTCCTTCCAGCGCACCAGCAGGTCGTTCGGGTGCTCCTGGTCCCACTCAATGGCGCCCTCGGTGCCGAAGACGCGCAGCCGCAGGCCGTTCTCGCGGCCGACGCAGACCTGGCTGCAGGCCAGAGTGCCGTTGGCGCCGTTGTCGAGCTCGAACAGCACCTGGGCGTCGTCGTCGACCGCGCGGCCTTCGATGAAGCTGGTGCGCTGGCCCATCAGCCGGGTCACCTGGGCGCCCGTGACGTGCTCGAGCAGGTGGAAGGCGTGGGTGCCGATGTCGCCCAGGCTGCCGCCGGGGCCGCTGCGCGCCGGGTCGGTGCGCCAGCCGGCCTGCTTCTGGCCGGTGTCCTCGAGCTTGTCGGCCAGCCACCCTTGCAGGTACTCGGCGTAGACCTTGCGCACCCGGCCGATGGCGCCGCCGCGCACCAGCTCGCGCGCCTCGCGCACCATCGGGTAGCTCGGGTAGTTGTGGGTCAGGACGAAGAGCTTGCCGCTGGAGGCGACGGCGGCGCGCATCTCCTCGGCCAGCGCGCTCGAGATCGTCAACGGCTTGTCGCAGACGACGGGGAAGCCGCGCCGCAGAAACTCGATCGCCGGCCCGTGGTGGACGTGGTTGGGCGTCACGATCGAGACGCAGTCGATGCGCTCGCCTTCCGGAAGCGCAGCCTCGTCCGCCGCCATCTCCATCCACGAGCCGTAGACCCGCACCGGATCCAGCCCGAGCTCGGCGCCGGTCTCGCGGCTCTTGGCGGCGTCGGAGCTGAAGGCCCCCGCCACCAGCTCGAACTCGCCGTCCATCGCCAGGCACAGGCGGTGCACGGCGCCGATGAAGGCGCCGGGGCCGCCGCCGACCATCCCCATCTTCAGCCTGCTCATCAGTCCAGCCCCAGCACGCGGCGGTTCGCGGCGGTGTCGGCGCCCGAGGCGGCGAAGTCGTCGAAGGAGGTCTTGGCCACCTCGATGATGCTGGCGCGGATGTAGTCCGCGCCCTCGGCCGCGCCGACCAGGTTGTCCTTGTAGGCGCACTCCCACTCGAGCACCGCCCAGCCCGGGAAGTCGTACTTGGCCATCTTGGTGAACACCGCGGTCCAGTCGATCTGGCCGTCGCCGATCGAGCGGAAGCGCCCCGGCCGGTCGCCCCACGCCTGGTAGCCGCCGTAGACGCCGCAGCGGCCGTTGGGCACGAACTCGGCGTCCTTGACGTGGAACACCTTGACGTGCTCGTGGTAGAGGTCGAGGAACTCCAGGTAGTCGAGCTGCTGCAGGACGAAGTGGCTCGGGTCGTAGAGCATCTCGGCGCGCGGGTGGTCGCGGACCGCCTCGCGGAAGCGCTCCCAAGTGACGCCGTCGTGCAGGTCCTCTCCGGGGTGGATCTCGTAGGCGCAGTCGACGCCGCACTCCTCGGCGTGGCGCAGGATCGGCTTCCAGCGCCGCGCCAGCTCGTCGAAGGCCTCCTCCACCAGCCCGGCCGGCCGCTGCGGCCAGGGGTACAGGTAGGGCCAGGCCAGCGCGCCGCTGAAGGTCGCCATGGCGTTCAAGCCGAGGTTCTTCGATGCCGTCAGGCACTTCTTCACCTGGTCGACCGCCCAGTTGGTGCGCGCGGTCGGGTTCCCGCGCACGGCCGCCGGCGCGAAGCCGTCGAAGAGCTCGTCGTAGGCCGGGTGCACCGCCACGAGCTGCCCCTGGAGGTGGGTCGACAGCTCGGTCGGCTGGATCCGGTGCTTCTCGAGCTTGGCCCGCCAGTCGTCGCAGTAGGTCTGAGAAGCGGCCGCCTGCTCCAGGTCGATCGCCCGCGGGTCCCAAGTGGGGATCTGGAGACCTTCGAAGCCCAGGCCCGCCGCCCAGGCGGCCGCGGTCTCGATGTCGTCGAAGGGAGGCTGGTCGCCCATGTACTGGGCGAGGAAGATCGCGGGGCCCTGGATGGTCTTCATGGCGAGAGGATTGTGGGGGCCCCCATCCGAGCCGTCCAGGGCGCGGCCGGGTGGTCCGGCAGGAGTATCCTCTCGACGTGCGCGACCGCGAGTTCCGCCATGCCTGAGGCCGTCCCCCTGCTGACCGCGGCGTCTTCCGACGGCTGGGGCGGACTCCTGCACCTGCTGCTGCTGCTCACCGGTTGCCTGCTGCTCGGGGCGCTGGCCGAGCGCCTGCGGCAGCACGCGCTGGTCGGCTATCTGCTGGCCGGCACTCTGCTCGGCCCGCACGGCCTGGCGGTCGTGCCGGAGAGCGCCGAGGTGGAGCTCCTGGCCGAGTTGGGCGTCGCCCTGCTGCTGTTCGCCATCGGCCTGGAGTTCTCCATCGAGCGCTTCCGCGCCCTCGGCCGGCCGGCGCTGGTCGGCGGCAGCCTGCAGGTGCTGGCGACCGCCGCGGTCGGGACCGTGATCGGCCTCGCCCTGGGCCTGCCGCTGCCGGCCGCCGCCGCCCTCGGCCTGGTCATGGCCCCGTCGAGCACCGCGGTCGTCATGCGCATGCTGGGCGCCCGGGCCGAGCTCGAGAGCCCGCCGGGGCGCGCGGCCGTCGGCGTCCTGCTGTTCCAGGACGCCGCCATCGTCCCGCTGGTGCTCGCGATCGAGATGCTGAAGGGCGACGGCGGCGTGGCGGCGTCGCTGTTCGCGCTGGCGCGCACCCTGGCGCTGGCGGCGCTGCTGGTGGGCGCGCTGCTGCTGCTGCTGCGCCACGTCCTGCCGCTGCTGCTCGGCAGCCGGGCGCTGCGGTCCAACCGCGACCTCCCCGTGCTGCTGGCGGTCGGGGTCGGCCTCGGCGCCACCTGGACCGCGCACACCGCCGGCCTGTCGCCCGCCCTCGGCGCCTTCATCGCCGGCGTGGTGCTCGGCGAATCGCCCTTCGCCACCCAGGTGCGGGCCGACGTCGGCGCCCTGCGCGCGCTGCTCGTGGCGCTCTTCTTCGGCTCGATCGGCATGCTGGGCGACCCGGCCTGGGTGATGGGCCACCTGCCGGAGGTGCTCGGCGTGGTGGCCGCGGTGGTGGTCGGCAAGGCGCTGTTGGCGGCGGCGGCGTTGCGGCTGGCGGGGATCGGCCTCGCCTCCGCGGTGGCGGCCGGCGCCTGCCTGGCGCAGATCGGCGAATTCTCCTTCGTCCTGGCCGAGGTCGCCCGCGACGGGCTGCTCGGCGAGCGGGCCTTCCACCTGGTCGTCTCCGCCACCATCGTCAGCTTGTTCCTGACCCCGAGCCTGATCGCCGCGGCGCCGGCGCTCGCGCGGCGGCTCACCGGCCGCGCCGGCCCACCAACGGGCGCCGGTCCGGCGGGCGACGCGAAGCGGGTGCTGGTGGTCGGCCTCGGACCGGCCGGGCAGGCGGTCACCGCCGCGCTGGCGGCGGCCGGCGACGAGGTCCATGTGCTCGACCTCAACCCCTCGGCGGTCGGACTGGCGCAGCGCCTCGGCGCCGCCGGCCACCTCGGCGACGCCCGCCAAGCCGAGGTGCTCGGCCACCTCGAGCTGGCCAGCTTCCAGGTGATCGTGGTCACCGTGCCGGACCCCCGCAACGCGGCCGAGACCGTCTCCCTTGCCCGCGCCCTGGCCCCCGGGATCCGGATCGTCGCCCGGGCCCGCTACCACCTGCACCGCGACTCCATCGCCGCCGCCGGCGCCGAGGTGGTCGTCGACGAGGAGCGCGCCGTCGGCGAGCTGCTGGCCGAGAGGGCGGCCGAGATCCTGGTCGGCACGCCGGCCGACCAGGCCGCGGACTGAGCCTCCCGGAGCGACGACGCCCCGTTATCGTGCGGGCGTGACTTCCCCCCGGTCCCGCTTCTTCCTGGCCTCCTGCATCGCCCTGGTGGTGACCGCGATGAGCTTCGCGATTCGCGCCGACATCATGGGCGAGCTCGAGACCACCTTCTCGCTCAACAACGAACAACTCGGCTGGATCGCCGGCACGGCCTTCTGGGGCTTCACCCTGGCGATGGTCATCGGCGGCCCGCTGTGCGACGTGCTCGGCATGGGCCGATTGCTGCCGCTGGCCGTCCTCGGCCACCTCCCCCGGGTCCGCCTG
>JACNJP010000172.1 GCA_014382465.1 Planctomycetota bacterium | reverse complement strand
GCTCCGGGCCGGCATGGCTGCCGGCGCCGCGGTGAATGACTTCGCGTAAATAGGCGTAGGACCGGGCGTTCAGGTAGGGCAGCGTCGAGCAGATCGCGTCGAAAGTGACGACCACCATCTCCAGGCGGGAGGCGAGCGGGATCTCCTCGTCGGCGTTCCGGTCGGGGTAGCCGCGGCCGTCCCAGCGCTCGTGCTCGTGGCGGTCGATCCGCTGCACCTCGGGATAGGAGCGGGACAGCGGCTCGAGGATGCGGTGGCCGTCCACCGGGTGCTGCTTGACCACCTGCCACTCGTCGTCGCTGAGCGGCCCCTGCTTGTGCAGGATCGACAGCGGGATGCCGATCTTGCCGATGTCGTGCAGCAGCGCGCCGATGCGGACCTCGCGCAGCTTGCGCCGCGAAAGCCCCATCGCCCGGCCCATCATCAGCGAGATCTCGGCGACCTTCTTCGAGTGGCCGTGGGTGTAGGGGTCCTTGGTCTCGAGCGAGTTGACCAGCGCCTGGACGCCGCGCAGGTAGCCGACGAAGGGGGCCAGGTCGGCCTGCTTGGCCCGCTTGGCGCTGCTCTCGATCTGCCGGCGCCGCTCGATCGAGCTCAGCAGGCTGTCGGCCAGGTGGCGCGGCAGCACCGGCTTGACCAGGTACTCGTCGGCCCCCTCGCGCATGCTCTGGACCGCGGTGGAGACGTCGTCGTGGCCGGTGAGCATGACGAAGGACACCGCCTCGCTCGAGAGCCGGACGTAGCGCAGCAGCTCCTGGCCGGACATGTCCGGCAGGCCGAAGTCGCACAGCACGGCGTCGAAATCGGCGCCGTTGAAGTGGCGCACCGCGGCGCGCGCGTCGTCGCAGGCGGTGACCCGGAAGCCCTGGTCGAGCAGGGCGTAGCGGGCCACCTCCTGCTGCTCGAGGTCGTCCTCGACCAGGAGGATGGAGAAGCCGTAGCCCGGGCTAGCGGTCAAGGTCTGGATTCGGTGGGGGGATCGCCGGAACCATCCCTCCTGCGGTCGCGCCGCAGGAGCGTGGGGGTCTTCTGCACCACGAGTGTTCCGGCGGGGACGCTCTCCGTCAACCAGACGTTGGCGCCGATGACACATCCGTGGCCGATCACGGTGTCTCCCCCCAGGACGGTGGCGTTGGAATAGACCACCACCTCGTCCTCGAGGGTGGGGTGGCGGCGCTCCCGCCGCAGCAGCTTGCCGGCGCCGTCCCGGGGGAAATTGAGCGCCCCCAGGGTCACCCCCTGGTAGAGCGCCACCCCGGCGCCGATCCGGGTGGTCTCGCCGATGACCACGCCGCTGCCGTGGTCGATGAAGAAGGAGGGGCCGATCTGGGCCCCCGGGTGGATGTCGATGCCGGTGGAGGTGTGGGCGTGCTCGCTGAGCATCCGGGGCAGCATCGGCACCCCGCGGGCCAGGGTCTCGTGGGCCAGCCGGTGGGCGGTGATGGCCCGGAATCCCGGGTAGCAAGCCTCCACCTCTTCGCGGGAGGAGGCCGCCGGGTCGTGGTGCAGGACGGCGTCGACGTCGCGCCCGAGCCGCTCCCGCAGCTCCGGCAGCCCGGCCAGGACCTCCGCGGCGATCCGGTCGGCCTGGTCCTCGGCCAGCCCCGAGCGCTGGATGGCCTCGGCCAGCTCCAGCTCGAGCAGCCGGACCCGTCGCGCCTCCGAGACCGGCAGGTGCAGCTCCGAGGGGGCCGTGAAGCCGTCGGCGACCAGGGCGTGGAACTGGTCGAGGATGCGGCCGACCTCGCGGAAGCTCGGGTGCATGCGGCCCATCATCGCCGCCCGCGGGGGGCGATCACAAGCGGATAGAATGGGCGGATGGAGCGCTACCTCCGCACCACATTGCTCGGCCGGGAGGACCTCTCCCGCGGCCTGGACGCCCTGGCTGTCCGGCTGGCGCCGCGGCTGGAGGGGCGCGAGGTCACGGTCATCCCGATCCTCGGCGGCGCGCTGATCTTCGCCGCCGACCTCATGCGCCGGCTGCCTCCCGGCCTGGTGCTGGACTTCCTGCGCATCCAGACCTACGGCGACGCCCAGTCACCCCAGCGGACGGCCGTCGCCGACTGGAAGCCGCACCCCGAGAACGTCCGCGGCCGGACCGTGCTGCTGCTGGACGACATCCTCGACACCGGCCGCACCATGACCGAGGCCAAGCGGCTGCTGCTCGAGGACTTCGGCGCCGCCGAGGTCATCGTCGTGGTGCTGATCGACAAGCCGGTGCGGCGGGCGGCCGGCATCGAGGCCGACGACCGCGTGCTGTTGCTCGAGGAGGACCTGTTCCTGGTCGGCTACGGCCTCGACCTGGCCGGCCGCTTCCGCAACCTTCCCGAGCTGCAGGCCCTGACCCCGCGCGAGCAGGTGGCGGGTCCGGGCGCGGATGGCGCGCACCAGCGCGAAGCCGGCGCCGGGCCGTGAGCCGCTACCTCGAGGTCCCGGAGCGCCTGGTCGGGGTGTCGCTCGACGAGTTCATCGCCAGCCACTGGCCGCGGGTGGCCAAGGGCCGGCTGCGTGACCTGATCCGCGACGGCCTGATCACCGTCGGCGGCGCCGCGGTCCAGCCCGGGCAGCGGCTGCGGTCCTCGGACGTGGTCGTCGTCGACGCCGAACCCGAGGCCCTGCCGCAGGTGGCCGCGGCCGGCTTCAAGCCGCGGATCCTCTACCAGGACGAGCACCTGGTGGCGGTCGACAAGCAGCCGGGCTTCCCGGTCGAGCCGGGGCGCTGGGGCGAGCACCCGGTGACCCTGACCGGCGCGCTGCTCGACTGGGCGGAGGCGCGGCGCGGGCCCGACGGCTCGCCGCCGCCACGCCCGCGGGCGCTGCACCGGCTCGACCTCGGCACCAGCGGCGTGCTGCTCTACGCCCTCAGCCTGGAGGCCGAGCGCTACTACCGCGGCCTGTTCTCGTCGCGGCAGGTGGAGAAGGTCTACCACGCCCTGGTCATCGGCGAGCTGCGCGAGGCCGGCGAGGTCGACGCATCCCCCGCGCCCGACCCGCGCGACGGCGGCCGCATGAAGGTCAGCCGGGGCGGCAAGCGCGCCCTGACCGAGTACGCGCCCCTGCGGCGCTTCCGCGGCTACACCCTGGTCGAGTGCCGGCCGCGCACCGGCCGCACCCACCAGATCCGCGTGCACCTGGCGAGCATCGGCCACCCGCTGGCGGTCGATCCCCGCTACGGGGGGCGTGATAGAATGCTCCTCTCCGAGATCAAGCCGGGCTACAAGCCCAAGGCGGGTCGGCCGGAGAACCCCCTGATCGAGCGGCTCACGCTGCACGCCGCCGAGCTGCAGCTGGTCTCCTTCCAGGGATCCGAGCTCCGCATCCGGGCGGAGCACCCCAAGGACCTCCGGGTCCTCCTCAGCAAAATGGAGAAGTGGCGTCGTGCGCCTGAAGAGAATCCAAGATGACTTCCGGGTCTTCGAAGTGCTCGATGAAGAGTCGCTGCTCGGCCCCGGCCCCTTCACCCTCTACCGCGTCACCAAGCGCGGCCTGACCACCCACGAGGCGGTCGACCAGCTCGCCAAGGAGGCCAACGTCAGCCGCGACCAGGTGGCGGTCGCCGGCCTCAAGGACAAGGACGGCATCACCGGCCAGTTCATGACCGTCGAGGGCGGCAAGCCGGTCCAGTACAAGGACCGCCAGCTCACCCTGCGCGGCATCGGCTCGGCCCGGCGGGCGATCGAGAGCGCCGACAACCGCGGCAACAGCTTCGAGATCGTGGTGCGCGACATGGAGGCGGCCGACATGGCGCGGGTCCGCCGCAACATCGCCGCGGTGCGAAGCTGCGGCCTGCCGGCCTACTTCGACGACCAGCGCTTCGGCTGCCTGCGCCACGGCCAGGGCTTCATCGTCCGCCAGCTGCTGCGCGGCGACCACGAGAGCGCGGTGCGGGCGCTGCTGTGCGCGCCGTCGAAGTACGGCAACGAGGCGATCGAGAAGTTCAAGGCCGGCATCAGCCGCCGCTGGGGGGACTGGGACGAGCTCGCGAGCTACTGCCGCGGCCGGCGCGGCGCCTCGCTGTTCGAGCACCTGCGCGAGGAGCCCAAGGACTTCCTCGGCGCCCTGGTTCGCGGCGTGGCGACGCGCGAGCGCACCATCCACCTGTTCGCCTACCAGTCGCACCTGTGGAACCACGCGGCCGCGCTGTGGGTGCGGGCGGTTGTGCCGGAGGAGAGCATCGGCTGGCTGCCCGGCGACGACGGCGCCCTGCCGGTGTTCCGCGAGCTGCCGCCCGGGCTGCTGCGCGAGCTGCACGAGGCCCGCCTGCCGCTGTTCGGCGAGGGCGCCGACCTCAGCCCCGACGCTGAGCGCTACTACCAGGCCGTGTTCCGGTCCGAGGGGGTCGACTCCGACGCCTTCCGCGCCCTCGACATCTCGGGCTTCCGGCCCCAGGGAGAGGACCGGCCGCTGCTGATGATGCCGGAGTACCTGCGGGCGGCCCCGGCCGAGCGCGACGAGCTCCACGCCAAGCGCAGCAAGATGCGCCTGCGCTTCACCCTGCCGCGGGGGCACTACGCCACCCTGGTGGCCAAGCGGCTGGCGATGCCGACCTCGGCCGACGACCCGCCGCCGCGCCTCTACGTGTCGCGCCACCGGCTCGACTTCCCGGACAAGGACGGCCGGATGCCCGACGAGCACGAGCAGGTGCGGCGCGACGACGAGCGCCGCTGGCACGCCCGCCGCTACGAGCAGAAGCAGGAGCGGAAGGGTGGCGGGAGCCGCGGAGAGCGGCCGGCGCCCGGCGGCGAGGGGCCGTGGAAGGGCAAGCCCCGCGACGACGACCGCCGCGGGCCGCGGCGCGAGGACGACCGCCGCCCCGGCGACCGCAAGCCCAGCCCGTGGGTCAAGAAGACCGAGGGCGGTGGGACCCGCCAGGAGAGCCCGTGGAAGGGCAAGCTGCGCGACGAGGATCCGCGGCGCAAGCCGTCCGAGCGGCCCGCGGGGCGGCCTTCTCCCTGGAAGAAGAAGCCCGACGGCGGCGGCAGCGGCAGCGGCAGTCGTCCCCCCGACAAGGACAAGCCGGCCTGGGGCGGCAAGTGGAAGCCGCGCGAGGAGGGCGACGCATGAGCGGCCGCGCCACCCTCGGCGTGATCGGCGGCAGCGGGGTCTACGACATCCGCGGCCTGGAGGAGGTGCGGGAGCTGGAGCTGACCACGCCCTACGGCATGCCCTCTGACCCGATCCTGCTCGGGCGCTACCAGGGCGTTGACGTCGCCTTCCTGCCGCGCCACGGCCGCGGCCACCGCTTCACGCCGACCGAGGTGCCGTACCGCGCGAATCTCTACGCGCTGCGGTCCCTCGGCGTCCAGCGGCTGCTGTCGGTGTCGGCGGTCGGCTCGCTGTGCGAGGAGTACGCCCCTGGCGACTTCGTGATGGTGGACCAGTTCGTCGACCGCACCTACCGGCGGGAGCAGACCTTCTTCGGCGACGGCATCGTCGCCCACGTGCCGATGGGGGACCCGGTGGACCCGCAGATGGTCGACGCGGTGATGGAGGCGGCCGCCGGCATCGGGCCGCGCGTCCACCGCGGCGGCGCCTACGTGTGCATCGAGGGGCCGCAGTTCTCGACCAAGGCCGAGTCGGAGCTGTTCCGCTCGTGGGGCTGCAAGGTCGTCGGCATGACCAACGTCACCGAGGCCAAGCTGGCGCGCGAGGCCGGCATGAGCTTCGCCTGCATCGCCATGGTCACCGACTACGACTGCTGGCACGACGACCACGACCACGTTGACGTCGCCCAGGTGATCGCGGTCGCCCACCGCAACGCCGAGAACGTGCGCGAGCTGGTGCGGCTGTCGATCCCGCGGCTGGCGGCGCTCGGCGAGTCGCCGTGGCGGCGGGTGCTCGACGGCGCGGTGATGACCCGGCCCGACCTGATCCCGGCCGACGCCCGCGAGCGCACCGAGGCGCTGTTCCAGCGCGACTGAGATGGCCGCCGGCGACCGCGTGGTGCCGGGAGAGGAGGGGCTCGGAGAGCACGAGGACCGCGGCTCGCGGTTCCTGGCCTGGGTGTTCCACGCCCCCGGCGAGGAGGACCTGCGGCGTCGGCTGGCCGAGCTGAAGGCGCTGCATCCGAAGGCCCGCCACCATTGCTGGGCCTGGTTCGGCGACTCGAGCCGTTACCGCTTCCACGACGACGGCGAGCCCGGCGGCAGCGCCGGAAGGCCGATGCTGCAGGTTCTGGAGGGCAGCGGCATGCTCGAGGTCGGGGCGGTCTGCGCGCGCTACTTCGGCGGCGTCAAGCTCGGCACCGGCGGCCTGGCGCGGGCCTACTCCGGGGCCACCGCGCGGGCCGCCGAGGCCGCCGGCCGCCGCACCCTCCAGGCGACCGCCGAGTACTGGCTGGGCCTGCCCTTCGACCTGCTCGGCCTGCGCAACGAGATCGAGGCCCGGTGCCCGTCCTGCCGCTTCGACGGCGCCTACACCGAGCTCGGCTGGGAGGGCCGGGTCGGCCTGGTGCTGGCGGACGCCGCCCGCTTCGAGGAATTGCTCGAGGACCAGGGCGCCGGCCGCGTCCGCTGGACCCGGTCGGCGGGCTGAGGCCGCCGGGAGCCCCGCGGAGCGCGCCGGCTCCGGCGTTATGGTGGCCCCTCCGGCCCGCGCGGCCGCCCCGACCTCCATGAGCGCCCATCCCGCCGACCTCGAGACCGCCCGCCGCATCGCCGCCGGCGACGAGGAGGCCGCGGCCGGCTTCTTCCGCGAGCTGAGCGGCGAGATGTTCGGCTACGCCCGCAAGATGCTCGGCGACCCCTCGGCGGCCGAGGACGCCCTCCAGGAGGCCATGCTCGGCGCGCTCCGCTCGATCGGGCGCTACGACGGCCGCGTCAGCCTGCGCTCGTGGGCCTTCGGCGTCCTGCGCCACAAGATCACCGACGCCCACCGCAAGCGCGGCCGCGACTTCGTCTTCAGCAGCGACGACCCCGAAGCCGAGCGCTTCCAGGCCGACGGCCACTGGAACAAGGATGTCACGTTCCAGCCCTGGGACGAGAACGCCGAGCTGATGGAGATCGTGCGCCGCTGCATGGAGGACCTGCCGCACAACCAGCGCGAGGCGCTGGTGCTGCGGGCGCTGGAGGGGCTCTCCACCCGCGAAGCCGCCGGGCTGCTCGAGCTCTCCGAGGACAACCTGCGGCAGGTCCTGCACCGGGCGCGGGCCTCGGTGCGCCGCTGCGCCGACCAGAAGGCGGGGGACGCGGCGTGAGCTCGCGCATCCTCCTGTCCTGCCGCGAGTCCTACCAGGTGCTCAGCGACTACCTCGACGGCGAGCTCGGCGCGGTCGACCGGCTGTGGCTCCGGGGCCACCTGATGATGTGCGGCAAGTGCCGGACCTACTTCGAGCAGTTCCGCCGGGTCCACCAGCTCGCCGGACGGCCGCAGCCCGAGGACCTGCCGGCGGACTTCGAGGAGGTCATGGCGGAGGTGCTGCGGAGGTGGAAGGACCACGATTCACAGTTCTTGAAGAAACCGGCGGACCCATGGGATGAAGAGAGGTAGAGATGGACTCCCTCTTCCATGCAACCCGATCCTGACCTCCTTCTGAGTCAGTCCGCGGGACTTCGCCAGCTGGCCCTCTGCCTCCTCCAATGCGAGCAGGACGTCGAGGACGTGCTCCAAGACGCCTGGATCAGGGCCAAGACGCGTCCTCCGCAGCGTCCCGGGCCCCTCCACGGTTGGCTGCGAACCGTGGTCCGGAACCTGGCCCTGCAGCGGCAGCGGGGGGAGGGTCGGCGCCGTCGGCGGGAGCAACAGCTCGATCCTGGGCGCGTGGAGACTCCGGCGGAGCTTGCCGCTCGCTCGGAGATCCTCGCCGTTCTCATGCACGAGTTGAATCGGTTGCGGCCGGCGTATCGAGACGCGCTCGTGCTGCGGTTTCTCGATGGCATGCCCGTGGCGGCAATCGCCGAGCGGCTGGGTATTCCTGAGGCAACCGTCCACACGCGGTTACGGCGGGGGCGAGAGGCGCTGCGGCAGGTCCTCGAAGCGGAATGGGGAGTCCGCGAATGCGAGGGCCGGTTGGCGGCGGCGGCTCTTCCCGCGATGGGAATCCTGAAGCAGGCTCTGGTAGGAGGTGCGTTGATGGGGATGGGCAGCAAGGTCGGAATCGCAGGCCTGGTGGTCGCGGCGGGCGCGATGCTCATGCTCGGGGCGGGCCCGCCCGGTGCCGGGGGGGAGGAGGGAGGCGCCAGCCCCGCGCCCGCGCCCGCCCGCGCGGCCGGCGCAAGCCCCCCCCCCCCCCCCGCGCCCCCCGGCCCCGGGGGGCGCGCGGGGGCCCTGTCGCGCGCGC
>JACNJP010000188.1 GCA_014382465.1 Planctomycetota bacterium | reverse complement strand
CTTCGAGCTCGTCGCCCTCGACGACCAGGGCACCAGCGTCGGAGTCCTGGCCCCGGCGAACAGCACCACCCAGACCTCGGTCAGCGGCGGCATCACCTATCTGAAGCAGACTTCGGCCGGCACCTTCAGCGGCACCGGGTCCTCGGTCACCTGGACCTTCGACTACACCGCCCCGCCCGCCGGGACCGGCACCGTCCGCTTCTACGCCTCCGGCGCCGCCTGCAACAACAACGGCAGCGACTCCGGGGACTACGTCTACAACACCGCCTACTCGGCGGGAGAAGGCCCGGCCGACGCCACCGTCGTGATCCAGCCCAAGGTGGTCAACGCGCGGCGCGGCACGACCTGGGACCTGCCGGTGTTCCTCACCGACGGCTCCGGCGCCGCCAACCCGATCTACCTGGTGTCGCGCGTCAACCTCGGCAGCGGCCGCTTCTACCCCTCGAGCGGCTGGCTGTCGGGACCGACCCTGGTCAACCTGCCGGCCGGCGGGACGGCCGAGCAGCACCTGCTGCACAGCATCGCGCCCACCACGCCGCTGATCACCGCCAGCTACGAGGTCTTGATCGGCCGCCCCCCGGGGCAGCTCGTGGACCTCGACCGCTTCACCTTCACCGTCACGCCCTGAGCGGGCCGCGCCGGAGGGAGGGCGGCGGCCGCCGCGGGTATTCCCCAAGCGGCCGCCGCCCTCGTCGTTTCCCGGACGCCATGCTGAGCCTCCTGCTGCTCTCCACCGCGCTCCTCGCGCCCCAGGATCCGCCCCCGGCGGACGACCGCTTCGCCCTGGCGCTGTTCGCGCAGCTCCGGGAGCGGCCGGGAAACCTCTTCCTCTCGCCCCACTCGATCGACGTCGCGCTGTCGATGGCCCTGGCCGGGGCCGGCGGCGAGACCGCGGCGCAGATGGCGGCGCTGCTGGGAGTGCCGCCCGACCAGGCCGCGGCGCGGGCCCGGCGGCTGGCCCAGGCCCTTGCGCCCCGCTACTCGAAGGTGCGGGACGCCGCGCCCGGCCAGGAGCCGGTTCCGCCCTACGAGCTCGACCTGGTCAACGCCGCCTGGGCGGCGGCCGGCCAGGCGCTCGAGCCCGCCTACCTCGACACCCTGGAGGAGGGTTTCGGCGCGCCGCTGCTGCGGGTGGACTTCACCCGGGCGGAGGCGGCCGCCGCCGAGATCAACGCCTGGGCCAAGGGCCGCACCGACGGCCGCATCGACCGCCTGGTGGCGGCGGAGGACTTCAACCCGAACACCGCCCTGGTGCTGGTGAACGCCATCCGCTTCCGGTCGCCCTGGCAGACGGGCTTCTCCGAGCGGCAGACCCACCAGGCCGCCTTCACCACCAGCGCCGGCCGGGAGGTCGAGGTGCCCATGATGCGGCGCCAGGAGGTCTACGGCTACGCCGAGACCGAGGCACTGCAGGCGGTCGAGCTGGACTACCGCGGCCGGCAGCTCTCGATGCTGGTGCTGCTGCCGAAGCAGGCCGACGGCCTGCCCGAGCTTGAGGCCACCCTGACCGCCGCCGGACTCCGCCGCCTGGACTCCGCCCTCGCGCCGACCGGCGTCGACCTGCGGCTGCCGCGCTTCCGCGTCGACAGCAGCTTCCGACTCGATCAGCCCTTGAAGGACGCCGGCATGCCCGACGCCTTCGACGGCGCGCGCGCCGACTTCAGCGGCATCGCCGACGAGCGGCTGTGGGTGTCCGCGGTCCTCCACCAGGCCAGCGTCGCCGTCGACGAGAAGGGCACAGAGGCCTCGGCCGCCACCGCGGTAGTCCTGGAGAAGCGGGCGGGCATCCCGCGGTCCGAGGTGGGCTTCACCGCCGACCACCCCTTCCTGTTCCTGATCCGCCACCGGGCCACCGGCACCCTGCTGTTCCTGGGGCGGGTGGCGGATCCGACGGCGGGCTGAGGGCAGCCCGCCGTCGCGGGCGCCTAGCGGCCGAACACCCAACGAAGCATGGTCCGCAGATTCGGCGCCTGCCCCTGCATCAGGATGCCGGCGCGGAACACGCGGGCGCCGCCCCAGACCGTCGCCAGAGTGAAGAGGAGCACGCCGAGGAAGCCCACCACCGGCTGCCACAGCGGCACGCTGGCCGGCGAGGCGAGGCGCAGGGTCATCAACGCCGGAGTGAAGGGAGGGACCAGGCTGGCCGCCGTGGCGAAGCCCCCGAGCGGGTCCTGCAGGATCGGGAACCAGATGAACATCGGGATCAGGATCGGGACGATCACCAGCGGCGTGCGCGCGGAGGCCTCTGCCTGGTCGTTGCACGAGGCGCCGACCGCGGCGGCCACGGCGCCGAACATCAGGAGCGAGGCCAAAGTGATCGCCACCAGCCAGGGCAGCAGCGCGAAGGGCACGAGGGCGACCGAGCCGGTGAAGCTGGAGACGGCGTACGCCACCACCGAGTAGAAGCTGAGGATCGTGAGGCTGACCGCCACGCCGCCGAGCAGCTTGCCGAGCATCAGGCCGAAGGGCGAGATGGTGCCGAGCAGGACCTCGGCGATTCGCAGGCTCTTCTCCTCCATGGTCGAACCCAGGAGGGGCAGCGCCCCCATCAGGGTCATGATGAACAGGATCATCATGACCGCCATCGGCGCCAGGATGGCCTCGAGCTCTCCGGTGCGCTGGCCGCCGCTGAGCTCGCCGGTGGCGGCGTCGCGGCTCAGGAGCCCCATCGACTCGGTGCCGATGCGGCCGGTGACGCGGGCGACGACCTGCGGGTCGAGCCCCTCCTCGCGGGCGCGGATCTCGATCAGGCGCTGGTTGACCGGCCACCACAGCCAGGAGCGGACCTCGCTCTTGAGCGGGTTCTCGGAGTAGTAGCGCAGGCCGGTGTCGCCGCCCTCGATCTCCGGGTGGAGCACGTCCGGGCCCACCTCGAAGAAGGCGTGGAGCTCGCGGCGGCGCACCCGGTCGGACAGAGCCAGCTTCTGGGCGGCGACGTCCTCCTCGGGGGCCAGGCTCTCGAACAGGTAGCGCGGCTTGGTCTGGACCCCTTGCTCATCGAGGATCTCCTCGGCGTTGCGCTCCTCGGCGGCGGCGAGGAGGGATTCGGCGACGATGCCGCTGTGATCCAGCACGGCGATCCGCTTGTCGGCGGTGTCCACCCGGTCCTTCAGCAGCACGAAGGCGATCGTGCTGCCGCTGAACAGCACCGGGAAGAGCAGCAGGCTGAGGAGGAAGCCCTTGGTGCGGACCTGGGCGGCGTACTCGCGGCGGGCGACGCGGAGGACGCGGTTCACGCCGGCGCCTCCTCGGGCTCGGGCGCCGCCGCGGCCGCCTCCGGCCCGGCGATGCGCACGAAGATGTCGTGCAGCGAGGGCTTCCCCAGCTCGAAGTGGCGCACACCGGTGCGGCCCAGGATAGCGCCCAGGAGGGCCTGGGCGTCCGCCCCCGGCGCGAGGTGCAGCTCCTGGAAGCGGCCGTGGTTGCGGACCTCCGCCACCCCCGCCAGCCCGCGCAGGGCCCCGGCGCCGCCCTCGATCTTCAGCCGCACGGTGTCGCTGCCGTAGCGGTCCTGGATCTCCCGCAGGGTGCCGTCGAGCACCTTGCGGCCGCGGTAGATCATGAAGATGAAGTCGCACATGCGCTCCGCCGCCGCCATGTCGTGGGTGCTGAAGATCACGGTGGAGCCGCCCGCCCGCAGCTCGAGCACCGCCTCGCGGAGGGCGTCCACGTTGACCGGGTCGAGCCCGGTGAAGGGCTCGTCCAGGATCAGGAGCTCCGGCCGCGAAACTACCGCCGAGATGAACTGCACCTTCTGGCTCATGCCCTTGCTGAGCGCCTCGACCTTCTTGTCCGCCCAGGCGGTGAGCTCGAAGCGCTCGAGCCAAGCGTCCACCTCCCCGCGGACGTCGCGCCCGCTCTTCATCTCGCCGAAGAAGCGCAGCAGCGGCCGCACCTTCATCTTCCGGTAGAGCCCGCGCTCCTCGGGGAGGTACCCGACGCGCTCGGTGGCGGCCGCCAGCCGCTCTTCACCCAGCACCCGGAGGCGCCCGCGGTCGGGCAGCAGGATGCGCATGATCATGCGCAGGGTCGTGGTCTTGCCCGAGCCGTTGGGGCCGATAAAGCCGTAGGTACAGCCCGACGGCACCCGCAGGCTGAGGTCGTCGACCGCCCGGTGCCCGGCGAAGGTCTTGGTGACGGACTCGATCTCGACCGCGGTCATGGGAGCCCTCCGTTCCGAGACCCTAGTGGAGCGGCGCCCCCTCCCGCCACCGAAAACGACGGCCGCGCCCCTATTCGCGCCCGCCGAATAGCCGCCCCACCACCTCGGCGTCCTCTCCGAGCGCGAGCCAAGCGTCGCGGAGATCGGTCAGGAGGAACTGGCGGTAGCTGTGGAAGGCCGTCCCCTCGCGGTGGTCGTGGATCCACGCCAGCGCGGCGGCGAAGGCGCGGTCCCCCAGCTCCTGACCGGCGGCGCGGAGCAGCCGCGAGACCTCCAGCTCCTCCTGGGCGGCCGGGTCGTCGGCCTCCAATTCGGCCAGGAAGCGCGGCATGCCCTCGAGCTGGTGGTAGTCGTAGGGGTCGGACCAGCCGGCGTCCCCGAGCTCCATGTGGACGGCGCTGGTGAGGACGCTGCCGACGTAGTGCGCCCACTGGTGGTGGGCGTCCTCCCAGGCGGCCAGGACGTGGCCCAGCTCGTGGCAGAAGCCGTAGACCACGTGCGGGCCGCCGCGGGTCGGCGCCGCCAGCGCCGACGGCGGCCCGGTCAGGACGATCTGGGCGAAGCCCTCGCTGCGGGGGTTGGTGAACAGCTGGGTCTCCATCCCCTCCTTGAGGGTCACGCTCAGGTGGACCCGTTTGTCCGGGAACGGGCCGAGCTCGACCACCCCGAAGCGGTCCTGCAGCACGCTCCGGGCGCTCTCCATCAGCCGCAGCAGCGCCTGGACCTGCTCCGCCCGCATGCCGCGCTCGCGCAGCAGGAAGCGCGGGCTGAGGTGGAAGTCGCCGAGGCGGTCGGCCTCCAGCGGGTCCGCCGCGCGCAGTTCGGCGATGATCCGGTTGGCCTCGTCGGCGTCCTCCTCGAGCTCGGCCTGGTCCACTTGCGCAGCGATCTCCGCCAGGTCGGCCGCGCTGAACCCATCCTCCTCGACGAGGGCGGCCAGCTCCGGCACCGCCTCCTTGCCGCGCGAGGCGCACACCCGGGTGCGCAGCATCCAGCCCTCGCCCTTGTCGAGCTTGGCGGCGCCCTTGTGGGGCAGCGCCAGCAGCGACGCGGCCTTGTCCTCGGCCCACTTGCCGAGGTAGACGCCGCGGGTGGCGGCGGGATCGAAGTAGACCAGGATCGCGAAGTCAGAGGGCACCGCCGTCGGCGGCAGGTCGAGCTCCGCCCAGCCGAAGGCCTCGTTGCTGAACAGGGAGTAGGGGTGCATCGACCGCGACAGCACCTTGAGGCGCTTGTCGCACACGAAGACCTGGAAGTAGGTGCGGTCGGGGTCGTAGCCGCCGCCGTAGAGCTGGCCGTAGAGCGCGGCGCCGGTGACGATCTTCAGCTTGCTCGGGCGCCGGAAGACCACCGCGTGGCCGTTGCCGGCCACCGACAGCTTGCCGGTCTGCTCGCCGTCGCCGCGGCTCAGCAGCTCGCCGTCGTCGAGGTCGGGCTGCTCCACCTTGGGCGCCCGGTCGCGGCCCATCGCCCGGATCATCCAGTCGCCCTCGTCGAGCGGCAGCCCGGCGCCGCCCGGCACGGCCGAGAACGAGTGGCCGGTGGTGTCGTCGTCGATCGACAGGTAGACGCCCTTGGTGGCGGTCGGGAAGAACTCCACCACGACGTAGAAGCGCGCCGGCACCCGGGTGGGCGTGAAGTGCACCTCGATCCAGTCGGCCCGGCCGTGCTGCCACTCCTCGTAGGCGACGCAGCTCTCGGCGAAGCTGCGCATCCGCTCGTCGCACAAGCTGACGCGGGCGGCCGCGAGGAACGGGTCGTAGTTGCCGCCGTAGCGGGCGCCGTGGAGCTCGACGCAGGTGAGGACGAAGTCCTCGGGCGGATCCTCGAAGAGGATGGCGTGGCCGCTGCCGGCCATGCTGCGCTGACCGTCCGCCTTGCCGTCGCCGTAGGCCAGGACGGTGCCGCCGTGGGCGCCGGGCTGGTGATCCAGCGGCGCTCCCCCCAGCACAAGGCCGAGAGTCAAGAAGCTGAGTAAGGCCGCCATGGTCGATTCCCCCCGAGATGCTGGTGCCGGCTGGAGCCGGAGGTCGAAGAGGAGGCCGGTGGCGAACAGCGCCCTGCTCCATCGTGCCACCTCAGGCGCAGGACGCAAGCCGGCGCTCAGGAGTCGATCAGCCAGGCGGCCAGCTCCACCAGCGGCCACCAGTCGTTCTCGGTCTGGTTGAGGGCGCCGGTGAAGGTGACGTCGTGCTTCGGCCAGTAGTACATCCAGGCGTTGCCGTAGCCGTCGTGCCCCCACACCCAGCCGCGGCCGCCGGCGAGTTGGGCGCGGTAGAGGCCGAGGCCGTATTCGACGCCCGGTTCGCCGGTGGGGACCCAGGACTTCATCGCGCGCAGGGTGGCCGGGTGGCGGTAGAGGCGGCCGTCGGCCAGTCCGCGCAGGAAGCGCTCCAGGTCGGCGGTCGTGCTGGCCAGCCCCCCGCCGGCCCAGTCGGCGCTGTTGTGGCGCTTGGTACTCATGTCCCAGCCGTCCTCGTAGCGGTGGGAGAGCGGCAGGCCGGCCGGATCGGCGTCGCGCCAGCGCAGCCAGGTGTGATCCATGCCGAGCGGGTCGAAGATGCGCTCGCGGTAGAACTGGCGAAGGCTCTTGCCGGTGACGGTCTCGATGGCGAAGCCGGCCAGCAGGTAGCCGGAGTCGGAGTAGTGCCAGCCGGTGCCGGGGACGAAGCGCGGCGTCAGATCGGCGACGTAGGGCAGGATCTCCTGCGGCGTCCAGAAGCGCTGCGGCTGCCGCGAATAGTCGCGCAGGAAGGCATTGAAGCCCGGAAGCACGAAGGGCGGGTCGTACCAGTAGTCCGGCAGCCCCGAGGTGTGGGAAAGGCACTGCCGCAGGGTCAGGTCGGGGCCGTAGTCGTGGCCCTGGATCAGCAGCAGGTTCGGCGGCAGCGTGCCCGGCGGCAGGATCTGCCCGATCGGCTGGTCGAGGTCGAGCAGGCCGTCCTCCACCAGCAGCAGCACGGCCGCCGCCGCCATCGCCTTCGAGGTGCTGGCGATCTCGAAGCCGGCGTCGGCCGTCATCGGCGGCCCGTTGCGGACGCGCTCGCCGGAGGCGCCCTGCCACAGAACGTGCCCGCTCTGCGAAACCCGGAAGACGCCGCCGCCGCGCCCCTGGCTGGTGGCGACGACGGCGTCGAGGGCCCGCTGAAGCGGAAGAGTGACTCCTTCGGGCGGGACCGGGTCCTGCGGAGAGAGGAAGGACGCCAGCGCGGCAGACGACAGGAGAACGAGGGATGACATGCGGTTGAGGGCGAGGTTCCGATCCTAGCACCGGTCCGTCGGGGACTACGATGGCGGCATGCGGCACCTCCGCTGGCTCACCCTCGCCCTCCTCCCCGCCTGCCAGGCGCCACCGCAGCCCGCCGACATTCTCGAGATCCAGCAGGAGGCCTGGAACGCCGGCGACCTCGAGCGCTTCGTCGACCTCGGCTACTGGAAGT
The DNA here is from genome assembly GCA_014382465.1 of Planctomycetota bacterium. Classification (GTDB taxonomy): domain Bacteria; phylum Planctomycetota; class UBA1135; order UBA1135; family UBA1135; genus J029. The sequence goes on along the minus strand of JACNJP010000188.1, from coordinate 700 downwards.
CGCCCGCCCTGACCTTCTACGCGGGGGGCGAGGTGCGGCGGGGATTCGACGAGCTGCTCGAGCGGCACCGCGCCTCCGCCGAGGCCGAGGGCAAGGAGATGGGCGGGCTGGCCTTCAGCGACGCCGGGGTGCTGATGCTCGCCCCGGCCAACGCCCTGGTGCGCGGCCGCTGGCGGCTGGCCTTCGCCGACGGCACCACCCGCGGCGGGCTGTTCACGCTGCTGATGCACCGCCTGCCCGGAGGTTGGCGAATCGTTCACGACCATACGAGCAGCGAGGAGTAGCCATGATCGTCCCCCTCCTCGCGCTCGCCCTGGCCGCCCCGCAGGATCCGCCGCCGGTGACCGAGGCGGAGTTCGTCGACTGGGTCGCCGGAGCCGCGATCCACGTGCCGAGCCTGGACTGGCGCGAACCGGGCGCCATCGACTTCTCCTTCCTCGACCAGGCTCTGGAGGGCAAGCGCGTCGTCTCCCTCGGCGAGACCGACCACTGGGTGGCCCAGCGCATGGAATTCCGGCTGCTGCTGATCCAGGAGCAGCGCCAACGCGGCTTCCACCGCATCGGCATGGCGATGGGTCTGTCGGACGGCAAGCGCAGGGACCACTCCCTCGAGAGCGGCGACGGGAGGTGGCTCGACCGGGGCGCCCCCTGCGGGCGGGGGGGCGGCGTGCGGCCGGATCGCCAGGCGCGGGGCCGCGGC
>JACNJP010000169.1:4962-8313 GCA_014382465.1 Planctomycetota bacterium | reverse complement strand
CGCCCGCGGCCCCACCCGAGACCCGCCCAGGTCGAGGCTCCGGGCGCACAGCACCGCGCGCGGGCCGCCGCGGGAGCCCCCCCCCGCCGAGTAGACCGTGCCGGTGAGCTCGCTGGCCAGCTCCCCCAGCCCGGCCAGGGTCAGCGGCTCGTGGCCCTCCAGGTCGAAGATCACCTGCTGGTCGTCGAAGCGGACTCCCGGGTGGCCGTCCCAGGCCTGCTGGGCCGAGAGCGGCAGCGCCAGCAGGAGGAGGCAAGGAAGCGCGAGCGCGCGGCGGACCGACCGAGTGGAAATGGAATTCATGGCTGGACCTCGTGGAGAGCAGAGACGAAGAAGGTGGCGGCACCCTTCCATCCTAGGCATGATGCCGCGGCATGGAGGACCGTTCCCGGATCCACCCGGCCTGCCTGCCGGAAGAGGAGCTGCGCAAGGCGCTGCGGACCGAGCGCACTCGCGGCTCCGGCCCCGGCGGCCAGCACCGCAACAAGGTCGAGACCGAGATCCGGCTGACCCACCTCCCCACCGGCATCCACGCCTTCGCCGGCGAGCGCCGCAGCCAGCACCAGAACAACCAGGTGGCCTACTTCCGGCTGCGGCTGAACCTGGCGCTCGGCTACCGCCGGCCGCTGCGCGACGAGGACTTCGTGCCGCCGGGCGCCTTCGAGCCCAGCCCGCTGTGGCTGGGACGGGTCCGCGGCGGCCGCATCGCCGTCAACCCGCAGCACGACGACTTCCCGGCGGTCCTGGCCGAGGCCCTCGACGCCCTGAACCTCTACGAGGACGACCTGGCCGCCGCCGCCGAGGCCCTGCGGGTGACGCGGTCGCAGCTGGTCAAGCTGCTGGCCAAGGCGCCGGCCGCCCTGCACGCCCTCAATCAGCGGCGCCAGGCCCGCGGCGACAAGCCGCTGCGCGCCTGATCAGCCGGCCGCGAAGAAGCGGTCGCCGAGCGCCGCCCCGCCGAACACCGCCAGCACCCCGGCCAGGTTCTGCGCCACCAGGTTCACGACCGCCATGGCCGGGCGCGCCTCCTGCAGGAATTGGGCGGTCTCGAAGGCGAAGGTCGAGAAGGTGGTGAAGGCGCCGAGGAAGCCCACCGTGACGATCATCCGGGTCTCGGTGGTGACGCCGGCGCGGTGCTCCGCCAGCGACCACAGGCAGCCGAACAGCAGGCAGCCGAGCACGTTGACCACCAGCGTGCCGACCGGGAAGCCGCCGGCGTGCCAGCGGTAGCCCAGCCCGCTGATGCCGTAGCGGGCGAGCGTGCCGAGCGCGCCGGCCGCGGCGATCCACAGGAGTCGCTGGAGCATGGCCGGACAGCCTAGCAGCGGCCGTCGGCCGGGACTCAGGCGCTCGCCTGGCGCCCCAGCTCGGCCGAAGCCGGATAGAACCAGAGGTGGTAGAGCTGGCCGGCTCTCCGGGTCAGGCTCTGGAAACCGCGGCCGCCGAGGACCGTGTACAGGGGGAGCGGATCGAAACTGACGGCGAGATGGAGAACTTCGTCCCGGTCCAGCGAGTCGGCCGCCGCCATGATGAGGGTGAACGGATCCTCGCCGCGAGAGACGATCGGCCTCACGTCGAGAGAACGCTGGCGCCGGAAGCCGGCTCCCAGGAGTTCGGCGGGGATTTCGGGGGAGGTCAAGGCTGGGTTTGCGGAGGGATTGGCCTCGCAAGCTCCCCTAAACCCTGGCCTCGGAGGGGACAAGACTCGCCTTGCCGGCCGCCGGGAGGCCCTCCGCCGGAGGGCCCCCGCGCCGCCTACTGGATCGTGGTGGCGACGATATTGCTGGCCAGCGAGTCGGCCCCGCCGAGGCCGCGCTGCACCACCGCCTGGCTCCAGAGGGGTCCCGGCGGCACCGTCAGCGGGACCACCAGGCTGCGGCTGGCGACCCCCGCGGCGCTGGCCGGGATCGGCCCGATCACCCTGAAGGGCGGCAGGATGCCGAGCCGCATGCCGCCGAGGGCGCCGACCGGCGGGCTGCTGCCGGTCCCCCGCCCGCTGAAGAGGAAGCCGGTCCGGTCGCCGGGCCGGCAGCCGCTCAGGGTCATGGTGACGGTCTGTCCGCGCACCACCGGAGTCAGCGCGTAGGGCTCGACCGCGGCCACGACCAGCCGCTGGCCGGCGGCCACGTTGACCAGGCGGGTCCGGAAGCCGTCGGCCCACTCGATGATGAGCTGGTCGGCCTGGCTGGCGCCGCCCAGCCCGAAGTGCAGGCTCAGCTCGCTCTGGCCGAGGTAGCTCTGGTTGCTGTCGAGCTGGCGCAGCAGCGTGGTGCCGCCGGCGGTCGCCGTGACGCGGGTGCCGAAGCCGTTCGGCGCCAGGCCGGGGTGGGCGCTGGTGTCGAACTCGAGGTCGAGCCAGGAGTAGCCGTTGGCGAGGTCGTTGCGGAAGTAGAGCAGGGCGTCGGCCGAGCTCAGCAGCAGCAGGTCCTCGTCGCCGTCGAGGTCGCCGTCGAGGCGCAGCAGGCCGCGTCCCTGGCCGTAGTAGCTGATGCCGCAGGAGCCGGCGATGTCGGTGAAGGTGGCGTTGCCGTTGTTGTAGAACAGCCGCGTCGGGTAGGAGGACCATGAGCCGGCCCAGCCGTTGGTGGTGGCGAGGTCGATCCAGCCGTCGTTGTCGAGGTCGTTGGCGGCGATGCCCCAGCCCCAGCCGTTGAGGTCGCAGCCGGCGGCCTTGGCGCCCTCGGTGAAGACGTGGCCGCCCTGGTTCCAGTACATGCGGTTGCCGCCGAAGCCGGTGAGCGACCAGTAGATATCGCTGAGGTAGAAGTCGAGGTCGCCGTCGCCGTCGAAGTCCCCGGTGGCGATGCCCATGCCGTTGGGCTTCTGGAGGTCCTGGACCGTGGCGGTGGAGTCGGTGAAGGTGCCGTCGCGGTTGTTGACGTAGTAGCGGCTGGTGCCGGTGTCGCCCACGGCCACCAGCTCGGGGTAGCGGTCGCCGTCGAAGTCGGCGAACTGGCAGGCGAGGCCGTGGACCGAGGTCACCGTCGTCAGGCCGGCGGCGGCGGTGAGGTCGCTGAAGGTGCCGTCCTGGTTGTTGTGGTAGAGCCGGTTGGGGGCGCTGCTCGGGCCGTAGGCGGAGACGAACAGGTCGAGCCAGCCGTCGAGGTCGTAGTCGCCGAAGCAGGCGCCGTAGCTGTCGGCGCCGGCGCTGCCGTACTGCACGCCGGCGGCCGCGGCGACGTCCGTGAAGCTGCCGTTGCCGTTGTTGCGGTAGAGCCGGTTGTCGCCGGCGAAGACGCCCTGCGCCGGGTCGCCCCACGAGGTCACGTAGAGGTCGAGCCAGCCGTCGCCGTCGAAGTCGCCGACCGCCGAGCCGATGCCGTAGATCCGGTCGGTCAGGCCCCAGGCCGC
>JACNJP010000169.1:0-4952 GCA_014382465.1 Planctomycetota bacterium | reverse complement strand
GGCCCAGCGCGGGGGGGTGGGCGGGCGGGCGCGGGGGTGGGGGGTCGGATTGGTGTGGGTGCCGCGGGATGGCGCGGCAGAGGGCCCGGGGGGGGGGGCCCCCCCGGGGGGCCAGGTAGGGGCGGCCCGGGCGGGGGGGGGGGGAGTGCTTGGCCGCGGAGCCGATGCCGTAGATCTGGTCGGTCAGGCCCCAGGCCGCCGCCTGGTCGGCCCACACCCCGCCGCCCTGGTTGATGAACAGGTGGTCCGGCCCGGTGCCGCCGCTGAACACGAAGACGTCGGGCAGGCGGTCGTTGTTGAAGTCGCCGACCGAGCCGCCGCCGACCATGCCGGTCGAGGGGTGGCCGGAGGCGGGCGTGTGGGTCATGGCCAGGCCGTTGCTGCCGGCGACCTCGGCGTAGGAGGTCTGGGCGGAGAGCAGGCTCGGACACGCCCCGGCCAGCAGGAGGAGGGGAAGGGAGAGGCGGCGCATCGGGGATCGAGGGCGAGGGGGGCTGACCCCAAGGCTACCACCGAACGAGAGTTCGACGGCAGCGGCCGAATGGCGACGGGAGGAGCGGAGTCCTGAGCCGCGGCGCGCGGCGGGGCTGCCCGGCCGAAGGACCGGCGTTAAGCTATCGGGCTTCCATGGCCGTCCTCGCCTCCGAGATCGACACCTTGCTGCAGCGCGCGGCGCGCATCGCCGCCGACTACCTCGAGAGCAGCCTCGACCGCGACCAGCCGATCGTCGCCTGGCGGGCGCCCGAGGAGCTGGAGGCCCTGCTGCAGCTCGAGCTGCCGCGCGTCGGCCGCCCGCTCGACGAGGTGGTGGCCGACGCCGAGACCTTCCTGCGCCACAGCGTGCGCACCGGCCACCCGCGCTTCTTCAACCAGCTCTTCAACCACCTCGACCCGGCGGCGGTGCTGGGCGAGTGGCTGGCGGCGGTCGCCAACTCCTCGATGTACACCTACGAGGCGGCCCCGGTGTTCACGCTGATGGAGGAGAAGCTGGGCGAGAAGCTCTGCTCGCTGGCCGGCTTCGACCAGGGGGAGGCGCTGCTCAACCCCGGCGGCAGCGTCTCCAACCTGATGGCGATGCTGGCGGCCCGCAACCGCAGCTTCCCCCGCTGCCGGGTGGACGGCTTCGGCCCCGCCGAGCGGCCGGCGGTCTTCGCCAGCGAGGAGGCCCACTACTCGATCGCCCGGGCCGCCAGCATCTGCGGCTTCGGCCTGCGGGGGGCGCGCGCCGTCCCCTGCGACGAGCACGGCGCCATGGTCCCGGCCGAGCTCGAGCGGGCCGTCGAGCGCGCCGCCGAGGAGGGGCTGACGCCGTTCTTCGTCTGCGCCACCTCCGGCACCACCATGGCGGCCGCCTACGACCCGATCGAGGCCGTCGCCGAGGTGGCCGGGCGCCGCGGCCTGTGGCTGCACGTCGACGCGGCCTACGGCGGCAACGTCCTGTTCTCGCCGGCCCACCGCGGTCTCATGGCCGGCGTCGAGCGCGCCGACTCGGTGTCCTGGAACCCGCACAAGACCATGGCCGTGCCGCTGCACTGCTCGGCGCTGCTGATGCGCGACCGCGGCGAGCTCCACGCCACCTTCGCCACCAACGCCGACTACCTGTTCCACGACACCGACGAGGGCAACCGCGACCGCGGCGACCTGACGCTGCAGTGCGGGCGCCGCGTCGACGCCCTGAAGCTCTGGCTGGCCTGGCAGGCGCAGGGAGACGAGGGCTACCGCCGCCGGGTCGAGCACGCCTTCGAGAGCGTCGCCGCCGCCCGCCGCATGGTCCTGGAGCGCGACGGCCTGGAGCTCGTCCGCGAGCCCCGCGGCTGCAACCTGCTGTTCCGCTGGGTCCCCGAGGAGTGGCGCGCCACGCCGCTCGCCGAGCGGCCGGTCCAGGCCATGGACTCCGTCAACGTCGAGCTGCGCGAGCGGCTCAAGCGCAGCGGCAGGGTCATGCTGAATTACAGCCGCATCGACGGCCGGGTGGCGCTGCGGCTGGTGCTGACCCACCCCGAGCTGACCGCCGAGGACCTCGCCGAGACCTTCGACGCGGTCGAACTGGCCGGCGCGGGCTCGCTCTAGGCCGCCGGCGGCCAAAAGGGCTCAAGCCCTGGCCCCGGCTCGCCGTTGAACAGGTGGAAACCATGGTCAAGACCCACCAAGGCAGCGCCGCGACCGCCCTCCTGATCCTGTGCTCAGCCGGCGCCCTGGTGGCCGGCATCCACGCCGGCCCGCAGCAGCGTGCCCAGGATCCGCTCCCGGTTGTCGATCACCACAACCCGACCGACCAGCGGCTGGAGATGATCCGGGCGCTGCGCTCGATCGAGGGCACCCTTCAGAAGGAGAGCGCCAGCGCCGACCGCCAGCAGCTCGTGGACCTCCTCAAGAGCGTCAACACCAAGCTCGGCACCATGGACCAGCGCCTCAAGCAGATCGAGGTCGAGCTGGCCCGGGCCAACCAGGGCGGCTAGCCGCGGCTCCAGAAGGAGACGTCGCCGTAGGAGTAGAAGCGGTAGCGCCGCTCGACGGCCGCCGCATAGGCGCGCTTGACCAGGGCCAGGCCGTCCGGCGCTCCGGCGTGCTCGGCGAAGGCGGCCACCAGCGCCAGCAGGGTGCTGCGCGGGGTGTGGAAGTTGGTCAGCAGCGCGTCGGTCCGGCGGAAGCGGCTTCCGGGGCGCAGGAACAGCCCGGTGACGCCTTCGCGGACCCCGTCGCGGCCGTAGCTCTCGAGCACGCGGCAGACGGTGGTGCCGGCGGCGATGACCCGGCCGCCGCGGGCGCGGGCGCGCTCCAGGGCCTCGCAGGCGGCCGGCGGCACGGCGAAGCGCTCGGCGTGCATCGGGTGGTCCTCGAGCCGTCCGGCGCTCACCGGCAGGAAGGTGCCCTCCCCCACGTGCAGGGTGACGACGGCGGTCTCGACCCCGCCGGCCCGGATCCGCTCGAGGGTGTCGCCGTCGAAGTGCAGGCTGGCGGTGGGCGCGGCGACGGCGCCGTCGCGGGCCGCGAAGACGGTCTGGTAGCGCTCGCGGTCCTCGGGGCTGTCGTCGGCCTCGCCGGCGCGCTCGCGGCGGCTGCGGATGTACGGCGGCAGCGGCGTCGAACCGACCTCGGAGAGCAGGCGTAACCAACCGAGCCCCGATCCGTCTTCCAGGAGCCAGCGGCCAGGAGCGGTCTTCTCGGCCAAGCGCAGCCGGTACTCACCGTTGGCCAAGAGAAGCTCCGTTCCCGGCCGCAGGCGACTCCCCGACAGCAGGAACAGCCCCCGTCCGTCCGGCCGCTGCTCCAGCCACAAGGCCTCGACCCGGCCGCCGCTCGGCTTGCGGGCCACCAGGCGCGCCGGCACCACGCGGGTGTCGTTGAGGACCAGCAGGTCGCCCGGGCGCAGCAGCCCGGGCCAGTCCCGGAACCGCCGATGGCTCCACTCCCCCGCCGCGCAGTCCACCGCCAGCAGCCGCGAGTCCGGCCGCTCGGCGGGCGGGTGCAGCGCGATCAGCTCCTCCGGCAGCGGGAAGTCGAGCTCGTCGGTGCGCAGCGAGCGCTCCACCACCGGCGGCTCAGGAGCCGGCCGCCAGCCAGCCGCGCAGGAGGTCCATCTGGCGGTGGAAGTCGTGCTCGTCCAGCCCCAGCGGCGCCTTGAAGAAGGCCGCCGCCGGCAGCAGCGGCCCGGCGTTGCCGCGCTCCAGGGCCAGCAGCGCGATCCGCGCCAGGTCGATCACCAGCGGCGCGGCCAGGGCGCTGTCGCTGCCCTGCCAGGTGAACTGCATGCTCATGCGCGCGCCCAGGAAGCCCTGGAAGTGGATGAAGTCCCAGGCGGTCTTCCAGTCGTGCAGGCTCGGCACGAAGTCGATGCTGACGCCGGTGTGCATCGTCGGCTGGCGCAGGATGCCGCCGAGCACCGCGTCCTTGTTGACCAGCTTGCCGGCCTTGCGCTCGGGGTCGGCCAGCGCCGCGCCGTCCTTGTTGCCGAGCATGTTGTAGCCCTCCCAGGCCATGACGTTCAGCGCGCGGTCGCGGAACATCGGCGCCAGCACGGTCTTCAGCAGCGTCTCGCCGGTCTTGCCGTCGTTGCCGAGCACCGGCACGCCCTGGCGGCGGGCGTAGCCGGCCAGCGCCGGGGCGGCGGCCCCGACCGCCGGCGTGAAGTTGATGAAGGGCAGGCCCTCGGCGACTGCCGCCAGGCCGTAGAGCAGCGACCGCGACAGGTCGGCCGGGGCGGCGGCCAGCAGCGCGAAGGGGTCGGCGTCGGGGTCCTGCCAGCCCTCCGGCAGCTTGGCGGCCCGCTCGGCGGTGGCCAGGTAGATCACCACCGCGCGGTGGAAGGGCTCCTCCTTCATCCAATCGCGGATGTCGGCGCGCAAGGCCTCGACCGCCTCGGCCAGCGGCAAGGCGAGCCGCTCGCGCGAGCCGTTGTCGAGCAGGTCGGCGTCGCGCGGATCGGCGACGCCGGGGGCCACCCGGCGCTCGAAGCGGTCGCGCATCTCGCCGCAGAGCTCCACCAGGTCGTGCGGCAGCACCCCCACCCGCGCCAGGTCGGCGGCCGCGCGGTGGCTGTCGCCGGTGACGTCCCAGCCGCAGACGCGCATGGCGCTGACCGGCGCGAAGGCGAGGCCTCCGAATTCGGGGCGCTCGGTCAGCAGCCCGATCGGGGCCATGCCGGACCGCAGGCCCTCGAGCCCGTGGAGGACGGTGGTGGCGATGGCGCCGCGCGCCCCCACCAGGAACAGACCGGTCTTGCGGATGTCGGAGCTCAAGATCCTTCCTCGTCACGCAGGCGCAGGTAGCGGTCGACCACCCCGCGGGCGCTGCCGTGGCCCCGGCCGGCGATCACCGCCGCCGCCGAAGGGGCGGTTGCCAGGGGCACGGTCCACCATTCTGCCGCCTCGGTGGCCGCGGCGGGCGGCCGCTCGGGTTCGGCGGCCGGGTCGTGGTCGGCGGATTCCGGCTCGGCCGGGCCGGTACGGCCG
>JACNJP010000414.1 GCA_014382465.1 Planctomycetota bacterium | reverse complement strand
GTGCGGGTCGACCACCGGCCCTCCGCCCGGCTCAGGGGGCGCGGGCTGGCCCGACACCAGGGCACCGCGGTGATCGTCGGCCTCGCCGACCTGCCCGACGCCGAGGCGCCGCGGCCGCCGGCGCCGCTGGTGCTGGCGGCCCGGGTCGGCCGCGGCCGGCTGCTGGTGAGCTCTCTGCGGCCCGACACCGCCGCCGGCCGCTACCTCCACGCGACGCTGGCGCGCCGACTGCTCGCCGAGAACTCCGTCGAGCTGCCGACGATCGAGCTCGCCCTTCCCCCGCCGAGCTATTTCCTCGACGGGCCCTGGCAGATGGACGGCCGCAGCTTCCGCACCGGCACGCTGCTCGCCAATCAAGGCGCCAACGCCACCTGGGGCCCGCGCGTATGCCGCGGCCGCTTCGGCCCGACCGGGCTGGCGCCGGGGCCGGCGACCCTCCACGCCACCGCGGTGGCCGACGGCTGGGAGCTCTACGCCGACGGCGCCCTGCTCCACCGCCACGGCAACCCCGGCCGCACCTGGGACGCCGGCCGCGATGTCCCGGCCGTCGTGCCGCTGCCGGCCGAGCTGATGGCGCGGGCCGAGGACTGCGGCGTCGAATTGGAGTGGCGGGTGCACGACCACCGCGGCGCCGGCGTCCTCATCGGCCCGATCTGGGTGGTCGCCGGGCCGCCGGGGACGCCAGGGCCGCTGTCCTGAGCGGTCTTGCCGGCCGGCGGCGTCGTCCTTATCATCCTCGCTCTGTTTTCCGGGCCTGCGAGGCGGTTTCCGCGTTCCGTGCCCACCCAAACTCCATGTGAACGAAGTGGAGGAACCGCAATGGATCCCTACATCGAAGCGCACGGCCTGAGAAAAGAGTTCGGCAGCATCCTCGCGGTCGACGGCGTGGACCTGGTGGTCCAGCCCGGCGAGGTGCTCGGCTTTCTCGGTCCGAACGGCGCCGGCAAGTCGACCACCATGAAGATGGTCACCGGATTCCTCGAGCCCACCGCCGGCAGCATCCGCGTCTGCGGCGTGGACATGCTCGCGAACCCGCGCGAGGCCAAGCGCAGCATCGGCTACCTGCCGGAGGGCGCCCCCGCCTACCCCGACATGACGGTGGTCGAGTTCCTGCGCTTCATCGCCGAGGTCCGCGGCTTCGACCGCGCCGCCGCCCGCGACCAGATCGAGCGGCTGGTCGAGCAGGTGCACCTCGGCGGCGTCTACCACCAGACCATCGAGACGCTGTCGAAGGGCTTCAAGCGGCGCGTCGGCCTGGCGCAGGCCTTCCTGCACGACCCGCCGGTGCTGGTGCTCGACGAGCCGACCGACGGCCTCGACCCCAACCAGAAGCACGAGGTGCGCGACCTGATCCGCGAGATGGGCAAGCAGAAGACCATCCTGCTGTCGACCCACATCCTGGAGGAGGTCGAGGCGGTGTGCACGCGCGCCGTGATCATCAACCGCGGCCGCGCCGTCTTCGACGGCACGCCGGCCGAACTGGACGAACAGGCGCCGGCCGAGGTCACCGCCAACCGCCTCGACTGGGTGTTCCGCAACATCACCACCAGCGACACGGTGGTCGCGGGAGGCGCCCGATGAGCCCCACCCGCACCATCTTCAAGCGCGAGTTCGCCGGCTACTTCGCCACCCCGCTGGCGGCCGTTTACCTGGTGATCTTCCTGGCGCTGACCGGGATCTTCACCTTCAACATGGGCGGCCTCTACGAGAGCGGCCAGGCCAGCCTGCGGCCCTTCTTCGGCTTCCTGCCGCAGCTCTTCCTGTTCCTGGTGCCGGCGATCGCCATGCGCATCTGGGCCGAAGAGCGGCGGCTCGGCACGGTCGAGCTGCTGATGACCTTGCCGGTGTCGGTCGGCGAATTGGTGACCGGCAAGTTCCTGGCGGCCTGGGCCTTCGCCTGCGTCGCGCTCGGGCTGACGGTGCCGCTGTGGCTGACCGTCAGCTACCTCGGCGACCCCGACCACGGCGTCATCCTGACCAGCTACTTCGGCGGCGCGCTGATGGCCGGGGCCTTCCTGGCGGTCGGCGCCTGCCTGTCGGCGCTGACCAAGAACCAGGTGATCGCCTTCGTGCTGTGCCTGATCGCCTTCTTCGCGCTGCTCCTGAGCGGCTACCCCGGCTTCACCGAGCTGGTGCCCGGCTGGATGCCCGAGGTGGTGGTCGACGCGCTGGCCTACATGAGCTTCCTCACCCACTACGAGGCGCTGCAGAAGGGCGTCGTCGACCTGCGCGACGTGCTGTTCTTCCTCTCGGTGATCGGCGCCGCGCTGTTCGTCAACGCCCTCGTTCTCGACTGGAAGAAGGCTGATTAGGAGGACCGTGATGAAGAAGAAGAGAACAGCTTTCGCCGGCATCCTGGCCGTGGTCGTCATCTTCCTGGCGGTCAACCTGATCTCGGGCATGGCGCTGCGCCACGCCCGCATCGACATGACCGCCGAGGGGCTCTACAGCCTGTCGGACGGCGCCAAAGAGATCCTCGCCGGCCTCGACGAGCCGATCCGGCTCGACCTCTACGAGTACATGGACGAGGTCAAGGAGGACCGCCCCGACCTCGTCAGCCACGCCCAGCGCATCCGCGAGTTCCTCGAGGAGATGGTGCTGGCGGCCGACGGCAAGCTCGAACTGCGGATCCGCAAACCCGAGCCCTACTCCGAGGCCGAGGACGACGCCCGCGCCGCCGGCGTCGGCGCGGTGCCGGTGGACCGGGCCGGCGACCGGACCCTCACGCTCGGGCTGGTGGCGACCAACTCGGTGGACGAGCAGGAGGTCATCCCCTTCTTTCAGCCCGGCCCGGACAAGGACGCCTTCCTCGAGTACGACCTGGCCAAGATGGTCCACACCCTGGCGCAGGCCTCGAAGCCGAAGATCGGCGTGCTCAGCTCGCTGCCGGTGGACGCCCGCATGGACCCGGCCAACCCGCGCGGCGGCATGACGCCGGCGTGGCAGATCCTGAGCCAATTGCGCGGCTTCTACCAGGTCGAGATGGTGGCGGCCGACGCCGCCGAGCTGCCGGAGGCGCTCGACGTGCTGCTGCTGATCCACCCGAGGGACCTGAGCGGCGAGCTGCTCGACGCCGTCGACCAGTTCGCGCTCGGCGGCGGCCGGATCCTGGCCTTCGTCGACCCCTACTGCCAGGAGGAGCGAGCGCAGGCGCCGGCCAACCCCTACGGCCAGCCGCCGCCGCCCCCGGCGCCGTCGGACCTGGGGCCGCTGCTGGCGTCCTGGGGCATCGACTGGGACCCGATGCAGGTGGTCGGCGACCGCGCGCTGGCCCTGGAGGTGCCGCGGCCTTCGGAGCGCGGCTACGAATACGTGCCCCACGTCGCCTTCCTCGGCCTCGGCGCGGAGCAGATGGCCGACGGCGACCCGGTGGTCGGCGGCCTGAAGCAGCTCCGCTTCGCCATGGGCGGGGCGCTCAAGCCGATGTCCGGCGCCGCCACGACCTTCGAGCCGCTGATCACGACCACGGCCGACTCGATGCTGATCCCGGCGGCGCGCTTCGCCTACCTCTACGACCACGGCGAGCTGCTGACCGGGTTCGCCGCCGACGGCGACCAGCACGTGGTGGCGGCGCGGGTCAGCGGCAGGCTGCTCTCGGCCTACCCCGAGCGCGAAGGCGAGGGGCGGCTGGCCGAATCCAGCGAGGACGCCCGCATCATCGTCGTCGCCGACGCCGACCTGCTGGTCGACTACCTGTGGGTGCAGGAGGAGCGGCTCGGGCCGATCTTGCTCGGCACTCGGATCCTGGCCGACAACGGCAACCTGGCGCTCAACGCCGTCGAGCTGCTCTCCGGCAGCCCGGCGCTGGCCTCGATCCGCGGCAACCGCAGCTACCAGCGGCCCTTCGACGTCGTCGTCGAGCTCGAGCGGGAGGCCAACGAGCGCTACCGCGAGCGCGAGTCGCAGCTCGAGGAGGAGATCCGCCAGGCGGAGGCGCGCATCAACGAGATGCAGCGCGAGAAGACCGCCGAGACGGCGATGATCCTGTCGCCCGAGCAGACCGCCGAGATCGACAAGCTCGAGAAGCAGATGCTGGCGGCGCGCAAGGAGCTACGGCAGGTGCGCCACGAGCTCAACAAGGAGATCGAGGCGCTCGGCTCGCGCCTGATGCTCGCCAACACCGTCGGCTCGCCGCTGCTGGTGGCGGCGCTGGCCTTCCTGTGGCACCTGCGCCGCGCCAAGCGCAAGCGCGCGGCCTGACCGGAGGCGGATCGATGAACGCAAAGACTCTCGGAATCCTGGCCGCGGCGGCGGTGGCGCTGGCCGTGGTCGCCACGACGATGCACCAGTCGGACCAGCCCGGCGGCGAGGAGACGGCCCTCGGCCCGCTGAGCCCCGGCCTGCAGGAGGGCGTCAACCGGGCGCAGACCCTGCGGATCTCCAGCGGCGACGCGGTGATGGAATTCCAGCGCGGCGAGGCCGGCTGGACCTCGCCGGCCCACGACGGCTTCCCGGTGATGGGCGAGCGGGTGCGCGAGGCGCTGATCCAGCTCGCGCGGCTGGAGAAGAAGGACGCGCTGACCCGCGATCCCGCGCGCTGGGCGGCCTTGCAGCTCGAGGAGCCGGGGCCCGGGTCGGAGGCCCGCGGCGTCCAGATCCTGGGCGACGGCGACCCGCTGCTCGACCTGGTGCTCGGCAAGGACAAGTGGGGCGCCAGCCCCGGGATCTACGCCCGGCTGGCCGGCCAGGACCAGACCTGGCTGTGCGACGGCCGCGTCAGCCTGCCGCGGACGGCGACCGAGTGGATGGAGAAGCGCGTCGGCCAGGTCCCGATGACGGACGTGGCCTCGGTGGTGCTGGAGCGCGGCGGCGCGACGCTGTCGGTAAACCGGCCCGAGCAGGCCGAAGGGGCGGCCGCCGCCGGCGCGGTCGACTGGCTGCTGGCCGAGCTGCCCGAGGGCCGCGCGCTGGCCACGCCGAACCCCTTGGGCCGCATCGCCGGCGCGCTCGGCTGGCTCAGCTTCGACGACGTGCGCCAGGCCGCCTCGATCCCCCACGACGGCGAGCCGGCCTTCGTCGCCCGCTACACCACCAAGAGCGACCAGCAGGTCGAGATCCGCGGCTGGGAGGCCGACGGCAAGACCTGGTGCCAGCTCGCCGCGAGCTTCGTCGGCGTCGTCGAGCCCGAGACGCCGGAGCAGGAGGCCGAGGACCCTCCGGAGGGAGCGGCCCAGGACGAAGGCCCGCCGGTGATCGAGACGCCCAAGGAGGACCCCCAGGTCAAGGTCGACGAGTGGAACGGGACCTGGACCGGATGGTTCTACTCCTTCCCGGCGACCACCCTCGACCTGTGGAAGTCGGAGCTCGAAGGACTCCTGGAGCCGCTGCCGGAGCCGGAGGAAATGACCGAGGAAGTGCCGGAGGAACCCGCCGTGGTCCTGCCGGAAGGCGAGGGCGGCGGACAGGGCTGAGTCCCACTGTCCATCAAGGCAGGCGGAGATCGCGCACCCCCGCGTCCTCCGCTGGCAGGTTGAGGAGCCAGCGCCTGGTGCTGCCTTCGTCGCCCTTCTTGCCGACCACGATGTAGACGGGGCCGGGAGGGATGTAGAAGGTGACCTCTCCATTCGCGTCAGTGGTCTTCGTCCACCAGCAGCCCAACATCTGGCCGGGGGTTCTCCGGTCCAAGCCCACGGGGCGATTGTCCGAGTCATGGGCCTCGATCAGCCAGCCAGGAAGGGGTTCTCCGGCGGCGCCCAGCAGGCGGAATCGACGGGGAACGAAATAGTCCTGCAGGCGGAACTCCACCCGGTTCGTCCCGGCATTCAGGTCCCGTAAGATCCCGCGCGACCAACCGGCATCGGAATCCACCCAATAGCGGATGGGGCCTTCCGGCAGATCCAGGACTTCGAATTCCTCGGCTTCGACATCGGAAGACCGGATCCATCTCTGGCGCTCGTGCTCCAGGCGGACGGAGAAACGACCGCACCGCTCTCCTGTCGCGCCATCGATCGCTGTCAAGACGAGATTGATCAGCAGGTCGAGATTCGCTCCCTGGACCAACACGAGGTCAGTGCGTCCCGAGACGGCGACTTCGACTGCATCAGGCTGTAGTGACCCAGGAGAATAGGCTTTGATCGTGAAGGTGCCGGGATAGAGGTCCACCAGTTGGAAGCTGCCGTCGCCTTCAGTTCGGGTCTGGTTGACGCGGAGACGTTCCTCCCAGGTCGGGTTTTCGGCTTCCCGGAACACCTGCCAACCGGCCAGACGCCGCTCTCCCACTACCTCGATGCGTGCTCCCGGTATGGGATTCCCCATCGTGTCGACCAACTTCCCAGCGAGGATTTGACCAGGTCCGATCACGACCGCCTGCTCACCACTCCACATGTCCGCCCCCTCGAGTTGCACCGCGTGGATGGCGTAGCCGGCGGCGTGGATAGCGAGGTGAGCTGAGCTGAGTTCTTCCTGTGTCCGGGCTTGGAATCGAGGGATTCCTGGCACAAGGTAATTTCCTTCCGCATCCGTTTCGACCTCGCGGTGTACGTGTCCGGAGTAATCCACCTTCGCCCCAGGGATGCCCTGCCCTTGAAGGTCCACCACCCTGCCCGTGATCCGGCCACTGTCCGACATCTGGATCACGAGCGGCTCGATACCGGCCTCCATCTCCACCCGAACGGGGGAGAACAGGTCGTGTGTGACCTCGAAGTCGTAGGGCCAGCCTTGGACGATCCGGAGAGCGAAGCTGCCGTCCGGACCGGCATCGCAAAAGGAGCCAAGCCCGATCGAAATGAAACGAGAGGGCCCCGATTGGGTATGGCCCATCGTGCCAGGGGGCGAGGCCTTGGAGTGGATCCTGGCATGGGGGATCGGCTGAGCATTCGAACTGACCACCCTTCCATGAAGCACTCGACTGGGCCGGACCCGCAGGATCACGCCCTCGATGGCTTGGCCGGATCCGACTTCCCCGGTCAAGGTCCGCCACCCCATCAAAGCCTCCGTCTCAGCGAATAGGGTCACGCGCCCGCCGACGTCCCCGATGAGGAACTCCCCCTTGGCGTCGGCAGTCACCAGCAGGAAAGGCGTCTCGCCCCTTCCCACGCAAACATCCAGCGGATCCAACATCCAGACTCTGACCTCGGCAGAAGGAACAGGCCTCTCGTCCTGGTCCAATACCACTCCGGCGATCGTCCCGCGTCCTGGCAGACGCAGGACCTGATGAGTACCATCCCCGCTTTCCAGGGGAAGCTCGCAATCCTCCCCATGGAGAGGGGCTCGCGCGCTCGCCCTTGTGAAGATTCGGGTAACGGTGGTAGGAAGCGGAAGCTCGAAGACGGTCTCGCCGTCCTGGTTCGTCAACGCCCTCCCGACTTCGACCCTCTCTGGGGGTATTCCGGTGAAGACCGAGACAGGTACTTCTGGAATCGGTTGGGAGTCCGATTCCCAGACTACTCGCACCGTCAATTGACTGAACTCGGCCCGGCGGTCGCCGCCCACAGTGCCAAGCAGCGGGAGTCGTTGGCCCTCGACGACCGAGCTCACAGGCGCAGTCCCCGCCGCGGCGGAAACCGGACCAGTTGCCTCGACCTCGAGACTCGGCCCGACGGCCGGCTCTTGGGGCGGATTGAGGAGGAGAGTGACGCCACCGATCAGAAGGACGGCTGCCGCGGCGATGACCTTGGTTGAGGTGCTCATTGAGAAGAGAAGGGTTGAAGCCAATCCGGGTCCGGAAGGCGCGGCCAGGGCGAGGCAGAGGGGCCGCCAATCCTCGCCATATTCGCGGCCGAGCCGCGCCCGCAAGCGCTCGCGCGCTCGCTGAAGACGCTTGCGGACGCTGTCGACGGAAATGCCGAGGCGAGCGGCGATCACCCGCGGAGGAAGGTCCTCGAAGTAGCGCAGGACGACGACCTCGCGGCCGGCTTGGTCCAGCGCCAGGACCTCCTCGGCGATGCGGGTCTGGAGGACCGCCCGGTCAACGGAATCCGCCACCGACGCCGCCCCCGCCTTCCTCGCCAGTTGAGCTTCCCGCGCCAGCCGGCGCGCGTCAGCCCGGCGTTGATTGCTCGCCAGGTTCTTGAGCACTCCGAACAGCCAGCCGCGGATTTCTCCGGCGCGCTTCGGAGGGCGCTGGACTGCGGCCGCCCAGGTCTCCTGCACCAGGTCCTCCGCCCCGGCCTCGTCTTGCGCCAGCCGCCGCGCGAGCGCCTTCAGCCAGCTCTGATGGCGGAGGAGCTCCTCGATGTGCTGGGCAGACGGGGCCTTGTTCATGGTCGCTCCCCTATCCTTGCCGCTAGCCCGGAAAGCTGGACAGCCTCTTTCTGCGTTTGCCCCTCACCGGTCCCCCACCCTTGCCTTCCTCGCGCCGTTCTTCGCCCCCCTCCTCCCT
>JACNJP010000174.1:5409-8364 GCA_014382465.1 Planctomycetota bacterium | reverse complement strand
TGTCGAACCTGTGCCCGGCCGCCTGCGGGCGGCGGACGGTCACTCGCGGCCGGGGCGCCCACTCGTGGCGCAGCTTGGATCGAGCGCCGAGGTCACCCGCCAAGACACACGATGACAGTGAGAAAGGCTCGACCTTCCCCTGATTTCGTGGACACCGGCGAAGCGGTCAATCCGGCTCCGCCAACCGGTAGCTCGTGCTCCGGCCGCCGCCAGGGTTCTGCACCAGGATCCCGCGCTCCAGGAGTTCGCGTCATGGGGTGGTCAGGTTCCGGGGCTCCCCGCCCCAGTGGGGTGTCCAATCCAACTGGGGGGCGCCCAGCTTCTACGGGTATAATAGAGCCATCAGCCACACTTGGAGGAGCGATCTCAATGCTCAACGTCAGAAGGCTATTCTGGGCGGGTATGTTCGCCTGCGCTGTTCTAGCGTCACCCACCTTCGGTCAGATTGTCGGTGGCGGCTGGGAGACCCAGGCCACCCTCACTGGAGGCCCGAACCTCACAGGCGATTTTGGCAGCTCGGTTGCCGCCGCTGGAGATGTTGACGGTGACGGGACTTGTGACATCCTTGTAGGTTCTCCGATGGACAACCTCATTGGGAGAAGCGAGGCGGGGACAGTCCACATCTTCTCCGGTCGGACTGGAGTTTTGATCTGGCGACTAGAGGGACAGAATTCCTTCGATCACTTTGGTCGCTCGGTTTCCGGCGCTGGAGACCTCGATTCCGATGGCTTCCCCGATTTCTTGATTGGCGCTCCCGGCGCTTCCAGCCCCACGGGTAAGCCTGTCGTAGGCGGAGTGTTCGTCTATTCGGGCGCGAATGCCAGCCAGTTGTTCTCCTGTTTCGGAGCAAGGATTGGAGACACCTTCGGCTTCGCAGTGCAAAACGCCTCTGACCTCGACCTCGACGGCATCCCGGAATTCCTGGTCGGAGCACCCTATGCGGACCCCAATGCCAAACCCGATGCAGGCTCTGCCTATTTGTACTCTGGAGCCACGGGCGCCGTTCTCCAGCGCTGGGATGGGAGCCTTGCAGGTGACCTTGAGGGGTATTCCCTTTCAGAGATCGGTGACCTGAATGGCGACGGGATTCCGGATATCGGAGTCGGCGCGCCTTATGCCTCTTCCATTAACCGCCTGGATGGCCGGCTTCGCGCTTACTCCGGAGCTGACGGTACGATGCTCTTCGAGGTGGGCGGGAACAATGGCTCCCAAATGGGCGCAGCAATCGCGCCGGCAGGAGACATCAATGGCGACAGTATTCCGGACCTCGCTGTTTGCGCTCCCAGCTACTTCACTGGGTTCACCTCTGCGGGAGCCGTCCATTTCCTTTCTGGATCGACCGGAGGTAGTTTGGGGGACTGGGAAGGAAACTACGATTACCAATATTTCGGTTCCTCGATCGCGAACGTGGGTGACTTCGACCTGGATTCCCGGGCGGATTTCGCAGTCGGCTCGATTCGCTCTGACCCTACTACAGGGTTGTCACTCGGCGGCGTCTCCGTCCTCTCTGGAGCCACAGGCGAGAGTCTGGGTTGGTTCATCGGGGAGAGTGAGGGCAGTCTGTTCGGGGCCGCACTTGCAGGCCTCGGAGATCTGGACAAGGATGGGCTACCGGAGTTCATTGCTGGCGCGCCAGGACAGGAGAAGGCTGAAGTCTTCTCCTTCCGTCCCTACCTCGTGCTGAGTTCAAGCGAAATCTCGGCATCATTGCCGATTTCGATTCCGCTCGATTTGGATTTCCCGCCCTCCGAGGCTGGGCAAGCGTACGCGGTACTCGCTTCGAAGACGGGAGTCGGTCCCACCCAGATCGCCAATCTCACGGTACCGCTTACTCTTGATTCGCTCATGCAGCGAATGCTCCAGGGCTGGAGTCCACCTCTGCTCTTCAACGGCAAGGGCTTCCTTGACGCGAACGGGGACGGTCAGGCAATCGCAGTTGGGGGGAGACCTAGACTCATACCCCTGATCGGGACCGAAATCTACCTGGCAGCGGTTTCCATAGACATGTCCACTCCCGGGCAACCTTTGGGTCGACTCTCCTCTGTCTCCAGGGCCTTGACCGTAGTTCCCTGATCAAGGCTCTAGTGGTCTGATTCAAGCTGTTGACTGGCCGTGGATAAAGGGGTCATCTCGGCGACTTGATCACGCCACGAGCCTGACTCGCCGGAGTTCCATCGCCGACCGCCAGCTGCGCCACCTTGCGCGCCAGCTCGCCCAGGTCGTCTTCCAGG
Source organism: Planctomycetota bacterium (assembly GCA_014382465.1). Lineage (GTDB taxonomy): Bacteria > Planctomycetota > UBA1135 > UBA1135 > UBA1135 > J029. Next base: position 6,133 of record JACNJP010000174.1, on the reverse strand, counting down.
CCAGCAAGACAAAGGGATCGTCGCCCCCGACCACTCCGGCCGCTCCTTGCAGCCCCCGCGGCGTCCCGACCCCGACCAGCTTCCGCAGTGAACGGTTACGGTCTTGATCTGCGCGGTTCTGACCCGGGCTTGGCCGCGGGCGCGATCCGCCAGGGACGACGCTCAATCGGCAACCGCGGTCAACGAGGCCCGCAGCTCGCCCCAGGCCACCAGCAGGTCCTCGAAGGCGTCCAGCCGGTCCAGGCGGAGCCGGGCGAGCTCGGCCTGGACCGCCAGCAGCTCGGCGCGGGACAGGTCTCCCGCCTCGAACCGGGCGCCGGCCACCGCGCCCTGGGCGGCCGCCGACGGCAGCAGCTCGTCCTGGTACAGCTCCAGCCAGGCGAGCGCGTTCTGGGCGGCGGCCAGGGCCTGGCGGAAGGCCGCAGCGGAGTCGCGCTCGACCGCGGCCGCCCGCTGGCGCGCGGCGCTCTCCTCGAAGCGGGTCGCGCGCGCTTCCGCGGCGCGTCCGCCGGTGATCGGCAGGCCGAGCACCAGGCCGGCGTCGAAGCTGTCGCGGCCGTCGCCGCGGCGCCGGTAGGCCAGCCCGAGCTCGCTCGATGGCACCGTGCGGGCCTCGGCGAGCTGCGCCCGCCAGCGCGCCCGCTCCGCCCCGGCGCGCCCGCCCGCGGCCCCCCGCAGCCCGGCCCGGCCGCCCCGCACGGCCCCCCGCCTCGGCAGGCCCGGG
>JACNJP010000174.1:0-5399 GCA_014382465.1 Planctomycetota bacterium | reverse complement strand
GGACGGTGCCCGCGTCCTCCCGCGGCGCGCCCGGCGGTGCCGCGGGGGCGGGGCCCGGGGGCGGGGGCGGAGGCGCTCCGGCCGGCCGCCGCGGCGCCGTGAGCCCCGCCGGCGCCGGACGGGGGCCCCGGTGGGGGCGCCGGCGGGCGGGCCCCGCCAGCGCGCCAGCTCGGCCTCGGCGCGCGCGCCGGCGGCCGCCGGCAGCGCGGCCGGATCGCTCAGCAGGGCCTCGAGCTGCGGCAGGCCGAGGGTGGCCGCCAGCTCGCCCTCCAGCCGGCCGATGGCCCCGTCGGCGGCGCCGATCAAGGCCTCCAGGGTGCGTTTGGAGGACTCCAGGACGAGTCCAGCGCCCCGCTGTTCGCGGGCCTGGACCGCGGCCTCGGCCTGCAAAGCGCGGAGCGCGCTCGGCAGGAGGTCGCCGTGGTCGACGCGAGCGGCGGCGAGGGCCAGCAGCTCGGCGCTGATCTCCTGGCGCCGCTGGAGTTGCTCGTCGGCCTGCTGCGCCGCCAAGGCCTGGCCGAAGGCAGCACGCACGCGCGTCTCGAGCCGGATCCGCAACGCCTCGAGACGCAGCCGGGAGAGCTCGCGCGTGGCTTCGGCGGCGCCTCGGGCGGCGGCGCCTGTCCCGGACAACGGAATCTCCTGTGACGCTCCCACGAGCAGCTCGTCGCCGCCCCGCGGCGTGCGGAAGGGGACCGCCTCCACCCCGACCGACAGCTCGGGGTCGGGCAGGCGCCCGGCGGCCTCGAGCCGCGCCTCCGCGGCGTGGAGTTCGTCGGCCCCGGCGCCCAACTCGGGCGCGTGCTGCCCCGCGAGCCGGAGCGCCTCTTCGAGCTTCAGGAGGCCGAAGGACGCCGCCGGGGCATCGGCCGCCGCCGGCCCCGGCAGCGGCGCCGGGGCGACGAAGCCGGGCGCCGGCTCGGGCGGCCGCTGCGCCCCGCCCCAGGCCGGCGGCGGCGCTTGGGAGAAGGACTGGCAGGCGGGGAGCGCCAGCAACAGCAGCGGGAGCTTGGAACGGATCATGCCTGCGCCTCCACGGCGGGCCGGCCGAAGCGCTGGTAGAGCGCCGGCACGACGTACATGTTCAGGAAGGTGGACGTCGCCAGGCCGCACAGGATCACCCGCGCCATCGGCGTCTGGATCTCGCTGCCGGGCTCGCCGCCGGAGAAGGCCAGCGGCACCAGCGCCAGGGCCGAGGCCAGCGCGGTCATCAGGATCGGGATCAGGCGCTCCTCCGCGCCGCGCCGCACCGCCTCGCCCATCGAGCGGACGCCCTCCTCGAGCTGCAGGTGGCGCACGTGCGAGATCAGCATGATGCCGTTGCGGGTGGCGATGCCGAAGACCGTGATGAAGCCGATCAGCGAGCCGACCGACAGGGTGCCGCCGTCGAGCACCACGCCGGCGACGCCGCCGATCAGGGCCAGCGGCAGGTTGACCATCACGAACAGCGAGTCACGGCCGTTGCCGAAGGCCAGCCGCAGCACCATGGCGATGCCCAGGATCACGACGCCGCCGAGCAGCAGCAGCCGCTGGCGCGCCTGGATGGCGGTCTCGAATTGGCCACCGAACTCGACGCGGTATCCCGGGCGCGCCGCGAGCAGCGGCGTCACGCGCTCGCGCACCTCCTCCACCACCGAGCCGAGGTCGCGGCCGGAGGTGTTGCAGGAGACCACCAGCTTGCGCTCGCCGTTCTCGCGCACGACCCGGTTGGGCGTGGCGCGGCGGCTGAGCTCGGCGACCGCGCCGAGAGGCTGCAAGGCGCCGGCCACCAGCACCGGCACGCGGCCGAGGTCCTCCGGCGTCACGAGCTCGCGGTCGATGCGCAGCGTGACGTCGAAGGTGTTGGCGCCCTGGACGATCTCGGTGGCCTGGTGGCCCTGGAAGGCGGCTTCGAGGGTGGCGGCGGCCTCCTCCGCCGGCAGGCCGCGGCGGCCGAGCCGGGTGCGGTCGAAGCGCACCTGCAGCTCCGGCACCGCGACCTGCTGCTCCACCGCGAGGTCGACCACGCCGGGCACCGGCTCCATGGCCTCGCGGACCTGTTCGGCGAGCTCGCGCAAGGGCTCCAGCCCCGGCCCGAAGAGCTTCACGGCCACGGCCGCGCGCGTACCCGACAGCATGTGGTCGATGCGGTGCGAGATCGGCTGCCCGAGGGTGAAGAGGAAGCCCGGCACCATCTCCAGGTCCGCGCGCAGGCGCTCGAGGAAGGCCTCGCGCTGCATGCCGTCGAGCCGCAGCCGGACCTCGATCTCCGAGGTCTCGACCCCCTGGCCGTGCTCGTCGAAGTCGCCGCGGCCGGTGCGCCGCGCCACCGAGACCACCTCGGGGCGGTCCAGCAGGATCTGCTCGGTCATGCGGCCGAGTCGGTCGCTCTGCTCGAGCGAGACGCCCGGCAGGGTCACGGCGGTGATCGTCAGGGCGCCCTCTTGGAACTCGGGCAGGAAGGCGGTGCCGAGGCCCGGCAGCACCAGCAGCGCGGCCACCAGGATCAGGGCCGCCGGCACGATCACCCGGGCCGGGTGCCGCAGCACCGGCCGCAGCGTGACGCCGTAGAGCCTCTTCATCCAGCGGGCGAAGAAGGGCTCGCCGCCGCCGCCGCGGGCCACCGAGCGCGGCAGCAGCAGCGAGCACAGCACCGGCGTGACCGTCAGCGCCACCACCAGCGAGGCCGCCAACGCCGCGACGTAGGCCAGGCCCAGCGGCAGCAGCAGGCGCCCCTCGACGCCGCCGAGGAAGAACAGCGGCAGGAACACCAGGACGATGATCAGGGTGGCGAAGACGATCGAGGAGCGGATCTCGACGCTGGCGGAGTAGACCACCGGGATCAGCGGCCGCCGCTCGCCCTCGGGCAGCGCGGCGTTCTCGCGCAGGCGGCGGAAGACGTTCTCGACGTCGATCACGGCGTCGTCGACCAGCGCGCCGATGGCGATCGCCAGGCCGCCGAGGGTCATGGCGTTGATCGAATTCCCGGTGGCGGCGAGCACCGCCCCGGCGGCGATCAGCGACAGCGGGATCGCCGTCAGGGTGATCAGGGTGGCCTGGAGATTGAACAGGAACAGCCCGAGGATCAGCACCACCAGGATGCCGCCGTCTCGCAGGGCGTGCAGCACGTTGCGCACCGAGGCCTCGATGAAGTCGGCCTGCCGCAGCAGGTCGCGGCGCAGCGCCATGCCCTCCGGCAGCTCGGCCTCGAGCTCCTGCAGCACCTGGTCGAGCCGGGCCGTCAGGCTCAGCGTGTTGACGTCCGGCTGCTTCATGATGCCGATCACCACGCCGGCCTCGCCGCCGACCGAGCCGGTGCCGCGGGCGGGCTTGGCGCCGACCACCACGCGGCCGAGGTCCCGCACCTGCACCGGGACCCCGGCGCGCGTCTCCACCGTGACCACCGCGAGGTCCTCGGCGCCGCGCAGCCGACTGAGCCCGGAGATCAGGTACTCGCTGCCGGAGGTCAGCAGGAAGCCGGCGGCGACGTTGCGGTTGGCCGTGCGCAGGGCGGTCGCCACCTGGGTCAGGCTGACGCCGTAGGCCTCGAGCTTCGCCGGATCGAGCCAGACCTGGAACTCCTTGGCCTCGCCGCCGGTGGTCACCACCTGCGCCACTCCCGGCACCGAGAGCAAGCGGCGGCGGATCACGGTGTCGGCGTGGTTCCGCAGCTCGATCGGCGCGGCGCCGGAGGCCCCCGGGCCGACGACCGGGATCTCGCCCAGGACCGAGCTGACCGGCCCCGGCGCCGGGGCCGGGGCGTTCCCCGGCAGCGTTGCGGGGCCCTGGTCGCCCTTCTCGGCGACGATCGGCCGGGCGCGGTAGATGGCGCTGCCCCAGTCGAAGTCGGCGTAGACGAGCGAGAAGCGGGCGAGGCTCGAGGAGCGCACCCGCCTCACCCCGGAGGCGCCGTTCAGCGCCGCCTCGATCGGGAAGGTGACGAGCTGCTCGACCTCCTCGGGCGTGAGTCCGGGGGCCTCGGTCATCACCGTGACCGTCGGCGCCGTGAGATCGGGGAAGGCCTCGACCGGCAGGCGGGCGGTCGTCACGCCGCCGAGGACCACCAGGATCCCGGCCAGCACCAGCACCACGGCCCGGTTGCGGACCGACCAGAGGATGAGCGCGTTCATCTCAATGGCTGTGGGCAGGGATGGCGCCCGAGAGCGACACCAGGCGGACGACGAAGGCGCCGTCGGAGACCACCCGGTCGCCGGCGCCGAGGCCCTCGAGGATCTCGATCCAGTCGCCGTCGCGCGCGCCGAAGCGCACCGGGCGGCGCTCGAAGGTCTCCCCCGCGACCTGGCGGTAGACGACCGTCAGGCCGTCCTCGTCCACCAGCGCGCTGACCGGCACCGCCAGGGCCTGGCGCGGCGGGCCGTCGGCCAGCCAGCCCTGGCGCACCGCGCCCGGGCTCAGGTCACCGGGGTTGGGCGCCTCGTAGACGATCTCGCCCATGCGGGTGCGCTCGTCCACCAGCGGGTGGTCGAGCAGCAGCTCGCCGTCCTCGCCGGGGAGCTCGAACCATGCGCCGGCGGCCAGCTCGACCCGCACGCGCGGGTCCTTCAAGCCGACCAGCCGCTCTTCCGGCAGGCGCGCGCGGAAGTGGAGCGTGGAGGTGTCGAGCACCTCGAAGACCAGGCTCGAGGCGTCCACCCAGCCGCCCGGGCCGGTCGGCGCCGCCACCAGCCGGCCGGCGATCGGCGCGCGCAACTCGAGGTCGAGGAAGGGGTCGGCGCCGGCGGCGTTCCCGGTGCGGCTCTCGAAACGCTCCAAGGCCGCCCGCCAGCTCGCCTGGACGGCGATCGCGGCGGCGGCAGAGGCGCCGGCGGAGGCCAGCGCAGCCTCCGCCTGCTCCAGCTCGCGCGGGGCCTTGGCCTCCACCGCGGCGAGGGCGGCGATCCGCCCGTGCTGCTTCTCTGCCTGCGCCAGCTCGGCCTGGGCCCGCTCCCGCGCCCCGGCGGACTCCGCCAGCCCGCGCTCCAGCTCGGCGCGGAAGGCGGCGCGCCCAAGCGCCGCGCTCTCGACCGCCGCCCGGTCGGCGGCCACCACCGGCACCCGCAGCCGGGCCAGCAGGTCGCCGCCGGCGACGTGGCTCCCGAGCTCGGGCCAGTCCTCGCTGCCGTCTCCCACCGGCAGGAGCTGCCCGGTCATCGGCGACAGCACCTGCGCCGAATGCCCTGGACAGGTCGCCGCCACCACCGTGGCGGGGAAGCGCTGCTGCAGCGGCCCGATGCCCGCGCGGGCGGCGAGCAAGCGCAGCGGCCACTGCCGCTCCTTGAGCACCGTCACCCCGTCGGGCCCCCCGCCGACCGCCGCCGCGCCTGCGGCCAGCCCGCCCTCCTCCGCGGGCGCGCGGACCCCCCGGAGCCGCGGGCGGTCGCCGCCGACCCCCCTGCTCCCGGCCCACGCCCCCGGCTCCC
>JACNJP010000176.1 GCA_014382465.1 Planctomycetota bacterium | reverse complement strand
GGGGGAGCCGGGGTGCCCGTGTCCCCAGCCCCCCCCCCCGGCGGGGCGTCGGCGCGCCGCGGTCGCGCCGGGGGCGGTAGGGGCAGGGCGAGGCCAGCAGGTCCCGGCCGAGGCAGCGGTCGGGCAGCCCCTCCCCCGCCTCGTCCACCACCCGCATGCGCTGGCCGATCAGCGGCGAGCCGACCGAGACCCAGCCGAGGCCGTCGACGGTCTCGACGCGCGGCGGCCGGGCGCTCGGCGGCATGGTCGCGGCCAGGGTGATCTCGGACATGCCGTAGACGGGGTAGAGGCGGTCGACCTGGGCGCGGGCGTCCGCCAGGCCCTCGGCGAAGCTGCGCTCCAGCTCGGGCGTCACCTGCTCGGCGCCGCACAGCCAGACGCGGCAGTCGGACAGGTCGAGGTCCGGGACCGGGCGGCGCTTCTGGAACTCCAGCATCGCCTTGTAGGCCGACGGCGGCGCCACCGTGGCGGTGCCGCGGGCCTCGTGCACCTGCCGCAGCCACACCAGCGGGTTGCGGGCGAACAGCGCGGGGTCCATCAGCGACAGCGTGAGTCGCCCGACCAGCGACAGCAGCACGGTGCCGAACAGCCCCATGTCGTGGTAGCAGGGCAGCCACGACACCAGCCGGTCCTCGCGGCCGAGCGGGATCGCGTGGAGCATGCCCAGGATGTTGTGGACGATGCCCTCCATGCCGAGCACCAGCGCCTTGGGCGTGCCGGTGCTTCCGCTCGAGAACTGCACGTACTTCATCTCGGCCGCCGGCACCCGCGCGCCGCAGCCGGCCGGGTCGGCCTCGAGCAATTCGGACGCCGCCATCAGCGGAAGCTCCACCGCCGGCAGCTCCTCCAGCGAGACGATCAGGGCCGGCTGCAGCCGCTCCACCAGCGCGCCCCACTCGGCCTCGGCGGCGGCGCCGGCGCGGTGGCTCAAGGGTGCCACGCAGGCCGGCCAGACGCCGGCGTGGAAGGCGCCGAGCAGCGCCGCCAGCAGCGCCTCCGAGGTCGGCAGGTCGATCAGCACCCGGTCGCCGGAGCCCAGCCCGCGCGCCCGGTAGGCGGCGGCGCCGCGCTGCGCCAGTTCGAGGATCCGCGCCCGGCTCAGCTCGACGATCGTGCCGCGGAGGTCGGTCCACAGCCGGATCCCGACCTCGTCCGGGGTCTCGGCGGCGAAGGCCTCGAGGCGATCGAACAGCTCCTCGCCGCTCGGCCGCTCGCCGGCTGCCAGGTCGGTCACGCCCGCGGGCCGGCGTGCCGCCGGATCCAGGTCAAGGGCGCCTTCTGGGCCGCGATCAGGAAGCACTGCGTCTGCGCCATGCGGTAGGTCGCCAGCGCGAGCATCAGGTACTTGCGCAGCATCGGGAAGAAGGCCGGATCGGCCGCCTCCATCTCCTCGGCGTGCTCGTCGAGGTTGTCGAGCCACTGCGACAGCGTGCGCGTGTAGTGGTTGGTGATGTTCTCGGAGTAGACCGGGGACAGCCCCGCCTCCTCCATCAGCCGCTGCATCTCGCCGGCCGAGACCATCGTCGTGGTGCCGCCGAAGGCGAGGTCCACGGCGTCGCGGCCGCGCTCGGTCTGGTAGGCCGCGTCCTTCGAGTTCTTGTCGTAGCAGCTCTCCTGCACGAACAGGGTCCCCGAGGGCTTGAGCGCCTGGTTGCAGCGGTCGAACAGCTCGGCCTTCTCCTTCATGTGGATGATGCTCTCGAGGAACACCACGTGGTCGTAGTGCTCGACCTCGAGCTCGGCGTCGAGCACGTTCTGCACCCGGATGTCGAGGCGCTCGGCGCAGCCGCGGGCCTCGGCGCGCTCCATGGCGAAGTCGCGCTGGGTCCGGCTCAGGGTGTAGCCGGTGACGCGGCAGCCGTGGACGTCGGCGAAATAGGTCGCCGGGCCGCTCCAGCCGCAGCCGAGGTCGAGCACGCGTGCGCCGGGCTGGAAGCCGCACATGGCGGCGATCTTGTCCATCTTGGCGCGCTGGGCCTGGTCGAGGTCCTCCTCCCCCGTCAGGTAGTAGCCGGAGGAGTAGTTCATGTTGGCGTCGAGCAGGCGCTCGAACACCACCGGCGGGGTGTCGTAGTGGACGCCGCTGTCGCCGGTGGCGATGCGGGCTTCGTGCGGGACGGGGGCGGTCTTCATCGGGCGGAGGGGAGGTCGGCGGAGTCGGAGGGGTCGGCGGCGGGAGCGGCAGCCGGAGCGGCAGCGGAGCGCTGCTTCTCGCGGGTCAGCCGGACCAGGTCGGCGCGGCTCTGGAGCTCGCGGCCGGACAGCCGCGACAGGGTCTTGAGGATGCGGCGCTCCATGCGCGCCTCCTCCTCCTCGGTGGCGGTGTCCTGCAGCCGGGCGAGGAAGGCCTGGTAGCCGGCGATGTGGTCCGACACCGCCAGGCCGTCGGCGCTGCCCTCGGCGAAGGTCGTCGGGTGCTTGTCGGAGCGCGGGTTGACCAGCATCCACTTGGCGGTGTTGAGGAAGTCGGCCAGCAGCTCGGGCCGGGTCTCCAGCGCCCGGTGCATGAAGTCCTCGTAGCACTGGGCGTGGCGGTACTCGTCCTCGGCGATGGTGCGGAAGATGCCGGCGAGCACCGGGTCCTCCTGGTCCACCAGGGACGCCCAGCGCAGGTACCAGCCGCCGAGGCGGACCTCGCCGCACCAGTGCATCGCCAGGGTCGCCGGCCACGGCGCCTCCTTCAGCTCGGCGTCGTAGGCCGGCAGCTCCTCCGGCTGCGGCTCCATGCCGAACTGCTTCAGGTACTCGCACAGCACCAGGTAGTGGCGCATCTCCTCGAAGTACCAGATGCTCATGAACTGGCAGAAGTCCGCGTCCTCACGGAAGTCGCGCAGGAACATGCGCGTGGCGTAGAGCGAGCTCAGCTCCAGCAGGCAGTTGACCTTGACGAAGCCGAGCGTCTCCTGCGACACCTTGGCCTTGTCGATCGCGTCGAAGCGGATGTCCGCCAGGCTCCAGCGCACCGGCTCGAGCCGGCGGTAGAGCCGGTTGTAGAGCGCCTCGGCCATCAGGCGGTCTCGGCGATGCCCAGCTCGACCGGGTCCTCGAGCTCCTGCACGCCGTCCTCGAGCGGCTTGCGGAAGCGGCCGAAGTACTGGGTCAGGTAGAGCACCATGCGCGACCAGTCCTTCTCGTCCCACAGGCTGTGGTAGAGCTCGCTGCCCATGTGCTTCTCATTGAAGTAGGCGACGTGCTCCTGCGGCATCTGCAGGCCGCTGATGACCACGCGGAACTGCGGCCAGATCATCTCGCGCTGCTCCGGCGGGCAGACCTTGACCATCGACTCGAGCGTGACCTGATTGAAGCGCGAGTGGCGCACCTCGTCGCGGGCGACGCGCTTGAGCACCGCCGCCAGCTCGGGGATGCCGCACTTCTTCGACGCCGCGGTGTAGGCGATCACCGCCGAGTGCTCCTGGACCACGCCGAACACGAGCTGGGCCATGCGCTGGTCGAAGCCGTCGAGGCGGGCGCTCTCGAAGTAGCTGAGGTACGAGTCGTAGAAGTCGCCGCGCTCGAGCCCGGCGTAGTCCTCGTCGGTCAGGCCGTCGCCGAGGGCCTCGAGCATGCGCCGCAGCACCAGGTAGTGGGTGTACTCCTCGGCGGCCCAGATCGCCGACCACATCGACAGCTTGAAGTCCTCGCCGTAGTAGTGCAGGTAGCTTCGGACGTACTGCGACACGCCGTACTCGATCAGCGAGGTGCTGCGCAGGAAGTGCATGACCTCGGCCGGCACCTTGCTGGGGTCGAGCTTCCACTTCTTGAACTCGTCGATGTCGGTCCACATGTGGCGGCCGGCGACGAAGAACTGGTCGAGGGTGTCCGGGCGCGGGAAGCTCGGGAAGGGCGGGGCGGTGTAGGCCATGACGCTCAGGCCGCCGCCTTCTTCTCGAGCAGCGCGACCACCAGGTCGACGATGTGACCGGGGGTCTTGATCGCGGTCAGGTCGGTGTTGGAGGGCAGGCGCAGCGAGTAGGCCTCCTCCACCAGGGTCACCATGTCGACCATGCCGAGGCTGTCGACCTGGAGGTCCTCGGCCAGCAGGCTGGTCTCCTGGATCGGGTCCTCGGTCTCGAGATCGAGCAGCTCCGCGAGCAGGGTGCGGACCTTGGCGAGGACCTCCGCCCGGGCAGGCAGGGCGGATACGGAATCGGGCTGGGGCATGGCGGCGGAAGCGGGGAATGAGGGGAGGGGCGCGGATATCGCGCCGGGGAGGTTCCAAGGCCAAGTATAGCCCCTCGAATTCGGTTTGAGACTCGTTCGCAGGACCGGAACGGGGCCGGGGACGGCTAATCGACCGCCCCCCGGGGCCATTTCGATGCGTTTCCGGTCTCAATCCGCGTTGATCTTCGCCAGCGCCTTGCGCGCCGCTTCGACCGTCGCCGGATCGTCGTCCTCGAGCAGCTCGATGAGGAAGGGCAGGGCCTCGGCCGCCTGGAGGGTGCCGAGCGAGGCGATCGCGGCCAGGCGGACCTCGGCCTTGTCGGAGCCGAGCTTGCCGAGCAGCGCCGCGGTCGGCGACTGGGCCATGCCGAAGCGCTGCCACGCTTCCCAGGCCTGGCGCTCCTCACGCAGCCGCTTGAGCCGGTCGAGGGCCACGGCGGCGGTCTCGGCCACCAGCTCGTCCCGGTCGGCCAGGGCCTCGAGCAGGGCCGGCACCACCCGCTCGTCGAGGGTGGCGCCGAGGGCGGCGATGAGCTCGGCCCGGACCTGGACCCCGGGCAGGCGCCAGGCCGCGATCATGGCGGGCACGCGGTCGGCGTTGGTCTCCTTGCGCGCCAGGATCTCGGCGGTGTAGGCGGCGTAGTCGGGCTGCTCGAGGTAGGCGGCGACGAAGTCTTCCCGCTCGACGCTGAGCCGGTCGCCGGTGGCGAGGCGGTTCAGGGACTTGACCACCAGACCGGCGTCGCTGACGGATTCGAGGATGGCGAAGGCCACCTCCTCCCCTTCCCCGCTGCGGAGCAGGTCGAACAGATGATGCTGGACGAGTTCGAGGTCCATGCCGATCAGCAGACGCGCGACCCGGGCGCTCTCCTGAGGCTGGTGGCGGAAGAATCCGATCCCCTCGAGGAAGTAGCCCCTGGCCGCGGGATCGGCGAGGACTCGTTCGAAGATCTCGAAGCTCCCGGAGGTGCCTTGTTCGAGAAGCTGGATGACGGCATTGCACCAATCAGTGATCCTGCCGTGCCTCTCTCGATTCTCGAACATGAGGCGACCCAGGTAGACCATCCGATCCACATCTTCAGAGGACAAGGCTCCTCGCTGAGCTGCTGGCGCCGGCAGAGTGCGAGACCAACGATTCAAGAGGTGGCTCCGGATCTGATCCTCCCAATTCTCCGATAGGCCGTCCGACGCCAGCAGGTCGAAGCAGTAGGACAGCCGCTCCGGCGCCGTGCGGGCGAGGACCTGGGTGGTCTCGGCCCGCGAATCGAGGCTCTGGTCGGCAGACCGCCCCCAGCGTTCGAGCTCGGCCTGGCCCGAAGCGGTCTCCGACCAGCGCTGGAACAGCCGTCGGAAGGCCTTGGCTTCGACCTTGGTGAGCTGGTCCAGGCGCGAGGCCTGCTCATAACTCAGGCGCTCCGCTTGGTTCAGCAACTGGATGGCGCAGACCTCGCCGAGCACGCCCTCCGTGACTCGGCCGGTGAGGGCATCGTCGAGGCTGGCGGGATAGTCCTCCGGCAGGGACCGGACCAGATCGAGGGCCTGCGCCGCGGGGGCGTTGCGGATGAGCTGGTCCACCAGCGGCCAATCTCCGTGGCCGACCACAGCCAGAGCCGCCAGTTCCTGCGTCCACGGGTCATCTGACTGACAGAGCTGGTGGAGGCGTTCCTGCCATCTCGCCAAATCCACCGGGGTCCTTCCGCCTGGCCTTCGGGTCCCGAAGACCGCCTCGTCGTCCAGGTGAAGGTCTCTCCGGACATCGTCCGGAGCCTTGAACTCGACTTTCGAGCCATCGCTCAAGGACCTCGATCTGTGAGTGTTGGATCCAGCGGAGGGGATCAGGATCCAGGCGAGCCGCCGCTCATCCAGGACCCGACCGTCCTGGGCGAAGCGCGCCACCATCTCGAGCTCCCCAGCGGTGAAGGCCTTGGCGCGCGCTTCCTCCGCCACCAACATTTGCGCGGCAAAGCCAGCGTCGAGGAGCAGCGGGGAGAAGCCGTCCTTGCCATGCCGCATCCTCGGCACGATGAAGGGCGCCAACAGATCGTCCGAACTCGCCAGGATCTCCCGCAGCCGGGCGCGGGTCCTCTCCGTCCCCTGCTCCAGATCCCGTCCCGCCAGCGCCTCGACCGCGACGCGGGCGCGCAGGACGTCCGGATCATGGGAGAGCGAGAGCAGGAAGGAGTCGACGGCGTCCTTGGCCACGGCATCGATGGGCTCTGCTCCGAGGGACTCCGCGAAGAGGACACCAAGGCCACCGCCGGACTGCTTCGCGAGCGCGGGAAGGAGCTGTTGGACGAACGAGTCGTCGGCCACGGCGAAGCAGAGGTGCAGGACGCGACCTGCCATGCCCGGCTGGATCTCGGCGGCGAGCGGACCGAGGGATTCGCTCAAGAGCTGGAGCAGGTAGGGCTGCATGCGGCGGCCGTATCGGTCCAGCCTGACGAAGCCGTCGCCGCCTTCCTGGCCGATCTGGGCCCGGAGCAGCCGAAGGAAATCCGGATCCAGCTTGGCCGGGTCCTGCGGCTGTCGAGCCGCCGCCGCCAGCGCACGCGCCACCGCCGGCTCGAACAGCGTACCGGCGGCCTGCGCGCGGATCTCCGCTTCCAATCGGCCGGCTTCGGTCGCGCGGCCGGCGAGCGACAGCGCCTGGCAGCCGCGCGCCCGGACGAAGGCGGCCTGGCCGGCGGCGGCGGCCACCTCGTCGCGGGCGGCGATCTCGAGGAACAGGTCGGCGGCCTGGCTCGGGTCGCCATCCACCTCCAGCAGGTGCACGGCGCGCCAGTAGTCTTGGTCGGTCTGCGCGGACCAGGTGAAGGCCGGGTCCTGCAGGAGCGCGAAAACGGTCAGGAAGATGGTCGTGAGCATGGTTCTACCCCCCCTTGGGCATGCCCTTTTGTCGCACCGCGGGCGTCACTTCCGGGTCAGAGCTGTGTCAAAGTTCTGTGACCGTCACTCGCCGCCGGCTTCGAAGCGGTAGCCGACGCCGCGCACGGTGTGGATGTGGCGCGGCCGGTCGGGGTCCGTTTCGAGCTTCTGGCGCAGGCGGAAGACGTGGGTGTCGACCGTGCGCGTGTGCGCCGGGCGCGCCTGCTGCCAGACCTCGCGCAGCAGGCGCTCGCGCTCCAGCGGCTCGCCGGGGTGGGCGAGGAAGTAGCGCAGCAGCTCGATCTCCTTGCGGTTGAGGCCGAAGCGCCGCTCGCCGCGGGTCATCGAGTAGGCGGCGAAGTCGACCTGGTTGTCGCCGAACTGGACCCGGTCGGGTCCGGCCGCGCCGCCGCGCGCGCGCCGCAGGATCAGCCGCAGCCGCAGCACCAGCTCGCGCAGCGGCGCCGGTTTGACGACGTAGTCGTCGGCGCCGTATTCGAGCCCGAGGATGCGGTCGGAGTCCTCGCCGCGCGCCGACAGGATCAGCACCGGCAGGTCGTTGCGGGCCTCGCGCAGCCGGCGCAGCAGGGTGAAGCCGTCGAGCTTGGGCATCATCAGGTCGAGCACCAGGGCGTCGAAGCCGCCGGCGGAGGCCAATTCGAGCGCCGCGGCGCCGTCGGCGGCCTCGGTGGTCTCGAAGCCCTCGCTGCGCAGGCCGTCGACCAGCCCCATGCGCAGGCCGGGCTCGTCCTCGGCGATCAGGATCCGGGCGGGCGCTTCGGTCATCGGTCCGTGGCGGGCAGGTTAGCGAGCGGAAACCGCAGCGTGAAGCGGGCGCCGGCGCCGTCCGCGCCGCCGGCGAGCTCCACCGAGCCGCCGTGGGCCAGCAGCGTCTCGCGCACCAGCGCCAGGCCGAGGCCGGCGCCGGCGGCGAGCCCGTTCTCGGCCGGGCCCCGCTCGAAGGGGCGGAAGACGCGCTCGCGCAAGGCGGCGGGAATGCCGGGGCCGCGGTCCTCGACCACCACGCGGAGCTCCTGGTCATCGGCTTCGGCCCGCAGCTCCACCACTCCCCCGTCGCTGGCGTACTTGCGGGCGTTCTCCAGCAGGTTGGCGAGCGCCCGCTCGACCGCGCCGGGGTCGAGCGCGGTCTCGGGCAGCGGCTCCGACAGCGCCAGCCGCAGCTCCAGGCCGGCGTCCGCCAGCCGCGGCGCGTGCTCCGCCGCCGCCTGCCGCAGCAGCGCGGCCGGATCGGTGGGCTGAGGCTCGACGCGGAAGCTGTTGCGCTCCAGCCGCGAGACGTCGAGCACGTCGGCCACCAGCCGCTGCAGGCGGTTGGCGTCGCGCTGCAAGGTGAGGTAGTACTCCTGCAGCCGCGCCGGCTCGACCCCCCGGCCCTCGGCCAGGTTCCCCGCCAGCAGCGC
>JACNJP010000382.1 GCA_014382465.1 Planctomycetota bacterium | reverse complement strand
CACCAGGTGGTGAAGGGCCGGCTTGGCGCGGCGGAGGCCGCCGGCGGGCTTGACGCCGATTCTGCGCCCGGTCCGCAGCCAGTGGTCGCGGACCGACTCCATCAGGACCAGGGTCACGCCCATGGTGGCGGCCGGCTGGATCTTGCCGGTGCTGGTCTTGACGAAGTCGGCGCCGGCGCCGATCGCCAGGTCGCTGGCCCTCCGCACCAGGTCGTAGGTCTCCAGCTCGCCGGTCTCGAGGATGACCTTGAGGTGGGCCGCGCCGCAGGCCTCCTTGACCGCGCCGATCTCGTGGAAGACCTGGTCCTCCCCGCCGGAGAGCAGGCAACCGCGGCTGATCACCATGTCGATCTCGTCGGCGCCGTCCTCCACCGCGCCGCGCACCTCCGCGACCCGCAGGGCCCAGGGAGTCTGACCGCTGGGGAAGGCGGTGGCGACGCTGGCCACCCGGACCCCGCTGCCTTCCAGGGAGCCGCGCGCGAGCGCCACGAAGCGGGGATAGACGCACACCGCCGCGACGCTGGGGATGCCCGGCTCCCCGTCGGCGGGCGGGAGCGCCGCGCCGCAGCGGGCCCGGTTGCGCTTGGGGGCGGCCTTCCCCGCGGGGGTGGGCCGGTCGGTCCTCGCCAGGGCGAGTCTCAGCGCGGCGGCCTTGGTCCCCCTCGTCCGCGAGCGGCGGGTGAGCTTGGCCGCGCGCGCGTCGACCGCCACCCGATCCACGGTCCTGGTCCGCATGCCGCCATCTTAGGGCCTCCGCCCTGGGGGCGGCCGGGGCCAGCGCCGGGCTCAGTCGCCCAACTGGGAGCTGAGCTTGAAGCTGGCGCGGCTGCCGTCCGGGAGGCTGAGCTGGATCGCCGCGTTCATCTGGTAGAGCAGGCCGCTGTCCAGGAGGATGCGGACCACCTCGGCTCGCTCCTTCTTGGCCGAACTCTCGACCAGCTGCCAGGCGCCGTCCTCGCCGAGGATCTCGTAGGCCGGGTCGATCGCGATCTCGGCGAAGCGGAAGCGACGCTCGCGGCCGAGGCCGGAGAACAGGAACGACCGCCGGATCCTGAACTCTCTCTGGGCGAGGCCGTGGACGTCGGTGCCATGGGACCAGGTCGCCCCCGGGGCGATTTCGGCCACCGGCCGCGGAACGGAGAGGGCGAGGCCGAGCGCGCCGTCGGCCCGGCGAAGCCCGTCTTCGCCGAAGAAGGCCTGGATCTCGGGCGGACGATCTCCCGCCGCGTTCAAGGCTTTGGCGACGGTCAGGTGGAGGTTCTCGAGCCCGGTGAGCCCGCTGACCGACCCATCCACCTGCAGCAGGAAGCGGAGCTCGGATTGGCGCAGGCCGCTGGACCAGGCAGCGAGGAGGCCGCGACAAGCCTCGTGGGCGGCTTCGCCCTGCTCGTGGACCTCGCTCTGGAAGCTGTAGCGGCCGTCACTCCATTCGTAGACGCACTCGTCCTTCTGAAGGCGCAGGCGCCAGTCGACGAATTGCCCCGCGACCGAGAAGCCGCCGGGCACTGGCTCGAGGCAGCGCAGCCGGAGGCCGTAGTCGAAGGTCCAGACGCTGCCGACTCCGTCGGACCCGGTGATCAAGGACTCGAAGCGGACGTTCTGGCGCCAGATCTGTCCCGCCTTCAGCTGGACGGCCAGCCGGGCCTCTTCGGGCTCGTGGACCGCCTCCCGCGCTCCGGCCTGGGCCGGTAGGGGCGCCACGCAGAGCGCGAAGGCCAACAGGAAGCGGGTGCGTCTCACGATCGAGGTCTCCAAGGGATTGAACGGCTGGAAACCAGCAGCCCTTAAGCCGAGACGGCGGAGGGTAACACCCAATCGGACAATTCGAGGGTCCGGAGGCGACATGTAACGGTCTCCCCGCTCTGGCAGAACAACAATTCGGAAGCCCCTGGGGCGAGCCAGACCACCGCGCGCTGCCCCCACGCCCTTCCCCAGCGGCAGGCCTGATCGCGGTCCAGACCATGGATGGCGTAGCCGTCTTCCTTCCAGGAGGGCTCGACCTGCGGCAACGAGGCCCCGAAGGCCAGGCTCCAGGGCACCTGGTCGGCCACGAGGCGGCGCAAGAGACGGGCGTTGGCGGCCTCGTTCCGGGGACGCGGGATCTCGATCGAGTCGGGGTTCCAGGCGGTGATCAAGGTCACGGTGGAGGTCGAGCGGAGGTTCAGGGCGTCCGCGCCGTCCTCTGCGTCAAGCGCGAAGCACCGCCAGCCCCCCTCAAGGAAAAAGGCGTAACCCGAGGCTCGGTAGACCTCCGTCCAGTCGGGATGCCCGCTCATCGCGCCGGCCCCCGACCGCCTGGCAGCGCCATCACCATCGGGACACTTTAGCCCACCAGGTGGCCGGACTAGGCTGATCGCATGGACAAGCTCGTGGTCGCACAACATCCGTTGGTCGCCGACAAGCTCGGCAGGCTCCGGGCGGAATCCACGCCGGCGCCGGAGTTCCGTTCCCTGGTCCGCGAGCTCGCGATCCTGCTCGGCGTCCAGGCCACCCGCGGCCTGCCGCTGCGGGAGATGACCATCCAGACCCCGCTGGCCGCCTGCGCGGCGCACCAGCTGGCCCCGACCATCGGCCTGGTGCCCATCCTTCGGGCCGGCCTGGGCATGGCCGATGGCCTGCTCACCTTGCTGCCGCACGCGGAGGTCTGGCACCTCGGACTGTATCGGGACGAAGCCTCCCTGGAGCCGGTCCAGTACTACAACAAGCTCCCGCCAGGACGTCCGGTCCGGCACGCCCTGGTGCTCGACCCGATGTTGGCCACCGGAGGGTCTGCGGTCGCCGCAGTCGACCTGGTCAAGCGGTGGGGCGTCGATCAAGTCTCCTTCCTCGGGATCCTTGGCGCCCCGGAAGGGGTCCGGGCCCTCCGAGACGCCCACCCGGACGTCGAGATCCACCTCGGAGCGGTCGACAGCCAGCTCGACGCGCGCGGCTTCATCGTTCCGGGCCTGGGAGACGCAGGCGACCGGCAGTTTTCCACCGGGAACCCGCGAAGCGGCTAGCCCAGCGCCTCTCAGCACTCCTTTCCGCTGCTAGACTCCTGCGCGAGGATGGCGCTTCCCACTCTGGATTTCAGCCCTGGCTCCAGCTTCGATCCTGCGGAGCGTGGGACCCTCCTGGCGCTCGGCACGGCGCTGGCAGAGTCCAACCACCCTCAAGCCGCCTCCCTCCTCGGCGTCCTGGTCGAGAGCATCTCGCGGGTCGACCAGGTCGGATACGCCCTCCAGGCCTATCCACCGACCTTCGGCGAGAGGACCCTCGGCGGCCGGCAGCGAGGTCGTGGGACCCTGGTGGACCTGCTGGGTAACGCCCAAGACGCCAGCGTGGAGCTCTACGTGCCCACCAGGGCCGTGGTCGGGCGGACGCTGGTGGTCGCCGAGCTGAACGCGTGGCGCCTCGCAAGCTACATCTACGACGAGGTGCTCGGGGCGGGCGGACAGCACACCGTGATCGATGAGGAGATCGACCACTGGCTCCACGGCTGCGTCTACTCGCTCCTGGCCGAGGACATCCTCCGCTCGGTCGCCATCGACACCAGCATGGAGCGGCGGATCCGGGAGAAGGCGGTGGACTCCTTGAGCTTGATGTGGGAGTCCCGGCACACCCTGGGAGCTCGGCACTTCTTCCCGCTGCTGGCGGAGACCTGGGCAGCCCGCAGACGGATCCGGGTCAGCGTCGGCACCCTGCTCGGCGTCTCGGAGATCTTCCGGCTCCTGCAAGCCGGGGGCGACCCGGAGTTCGTCAGCTACTTCGCCCGCCAGAAGCTGACCTTGGACGAGGAGCAGGCCTTCCAAGAGTTCCTCATCGGCGTCTCCACCGAGGAGATCCACTCCCTCTATCAGCTCATCGCGGACACCGGCAAGACCAGCCTCAGCCCGGAGGAGGCGAGGGTGCGGAACCGCTCCTTCGCCGGCGGCGGCGACGTCCACGAGTGCGTCCGCTTCTACGAATTCTTCCGGGCCAGACACCTGGCTGCCGTCGCCCGCCGGATCAAGGACCTGCCTGGCCCCAAGAAGACCGCCGAAGAGTACGTGATGATCTACTTCCTCGATCAGCAGGACCAGCCTCCGCCCGGTCCGGCGGTCCCCCTCTAGAGTCTCCTGGAGACCTACCGATCCCTGAACTCCCGGAGGTCGAGACCACTCGCCGCGGCGTCGCCGCGCACCTGGTCGGGAAGCGGCTGCTCGGGGCGGAGGTCCGGAATCCGAAGCTTCGTCAACCGGTGCCGGCGGACCTCACGGCGCGGCTCGCTGGAGTTCGGGTCCGCGCGGTGGAGCGACGCGCGAAGTACCTGCTTGTGCGCTGGCAGGAGGATTCCCTCCTCCTCCACCTCGGCATGTCCGGCAGCCTCAGGATCGTCCGCGACCGTGAGGCGCCGGGGAGACACGACCACTTCGACCTGCTGCTGCCACGGCAACTGCGGCTCCGTTACCGCGACCCCCGGCGCTTCGGCCTGGCCCTGCTCGCTGGAGCACGACCCGAACTGCATCCCCTGCTCCGGGGCCTCGGACCGGAGCCGCTGGAGCCCGGCTTCTCCGGCGAGACCTTCGTGCAGGCCTTCCGAGGACGACGAGCGAGCGTGAAGCAGCTCCTCCTCGACGGTGGCATCGTCGCCGGGGTCGGGAACATCTACGCCTGCGAGGCTCTGTTCCTGGCCCGGGTGCGCCCCAGCACGCCAGCGGGGAGGCTCTCTGCCGCCCGCTGTGGGCGCCTCGCGACGGCGGTTCGGGAGGTCCTCCAGCACGCGGTGGACGTCGGCGGCACCACCCTCCGCGACTTCGTGGGCGCCGAGGGCGAGCCCGGGTATTTCCAGCACGAGCTCGCGGTCTACGGAAGGGCCGGCCTGCCTTGCCGGGCCTGCGGCGGACCGATCCAGGTCAAGCGGCTCGGACAAAGATCCACCTTCTCCTGCGGCCGCTGCCAGCGCTGAATCCAGGACCGTCCAGGATTAGCCCTTGACCGGCTCGAACGTTCGTTTAAAAAGAACGTTCGATGGAGATCGAAGCAACCACCAAGACCAAGATCCTCGGGGCCGCTGAGCGCCTCTTCGCCGAGAAAGGAGTGGCCGCCTCCAGCCTCCGGGAGATCACCCAGGCGGCTGAGGTGAATCTGGCCGCCGTCCACTATCACTTCGGTTCCAAGGACGGGCTGGTGAGGGAGCTCGTTCAGCTCCGGTTCGCCCCTGTCAACGCCGCCCGGCTCCGCGGCCTCGACGAGCTTGAGGAGACCCTCGGCGGAGATCCGATCCCGCTGCCCGATCTCCTCCGCGTCTTTCTGAAGCCGGCCCTGCTGGAGTTCAGCGACCCGGACTCGGTCTTCCCGCGCTTCATCGGACGCCTCCATCTCGAACCCCATCCTGACCTCATGGGCTGGATGCAGGAGGTCTTCCAACCGGTGGTCGACCGCTTCCTCGGCGCCATGGAACGCAGCCTCCCCCATGTTCCGAAGTCCGTTCTCTTGCTCCGTACGAGCTTCATGGTGGGATCCATGATCCACCTCCTCTCCTGCGGGCGGCAGCACTTGGGTGTCTTCCGCTGCTGCGTCCCTGCCGCTGCGGACTCGGGCATGGTCCTTGAACAACTCGTCGGCTACAGCGCGGCGGGCTTGGCTCATGTTTAGGCCGGCCTTCCTCGTGCTGCTCCTTCCGGCGTGCGTGAGCCCGAGGTCCACCGGTGACTCTCTCGGACAGCTCGACGTTCCGACCGGTTGGCAAGCCGGAACCGACGTCGCAGGCTCAGCTCCCGCGCACCCTGATGGTCCTGCTCATGCCCAGGGTTGGTGGCAGGACTTCCGTCGCCCGGCTCTCACCGCGGCCATCGAGGAAGCCCAGTCCGGCAACTGGGACCTGGCCGGCGCCGGCTACCGGGTCCGCGCCGCGGCGGCCGAAGCCAGGATCGCCACGGGAGGGCGCTGGCCGGCCCTGAACGCCGGAGTCGACCTCTCCAGGAGCCGGCGGAATTTCATCGGCCTGCCGGTGCCTGGCGCGGAGAACGGCGTGCTGGCGGTGGAATCCGAGAGCCACGCGCTGTCCCTACAGCTCTCCTGGGAGGCCGACCTCTGGGGCCGGCTGGCCGCAGGCGAGCGCGCGGCGGTGAATTCCTTCCAGGCCGCCGAATCGGACCTGCAGGCTGCCCGCCTGTCCCTGGCCGGGATGGTGACCAAAGCCTGGTTCGCCCTCGGCGCCGCCGGCGAGCGCCTCGAGCTGGCCCACGAAGAGGCCGGCCTCGCCGGCGACGGCCTCGACATCGCCCAGGCACGATTCCGGGCGGGGCGGGCCGCCGCCGGAGAGATCCACGCGCTCGAGGCCGCCCTGTCCGTCGCACGGCAACGGGTCGGCGCCGTCGAGCAGGAGCGGAAGGCCAGCGCTCGCGCCCTCGAACTCCTGCTGGGTCGCTACCCCGCCGGAGTGGCGGAGGTCGCGGGGATCGCCGATCTCCCCCCTGCGGTGCCGGCGGGCCTGCCGGCGGAGATCGTGGCTCGACGCCCCGACCTCCAGGCGGCCGACGCGAGGCTCCGGGCCCAGCTGGCGCAGGCGGATCAAGCCGAAGCCGCGCTCTACCCGCGGCTGTCCCTCACGGCCACCGGCGGCACCTCCACGGCCGAGCTCTCGGATCTCCTGAACGGCGACTTCAAGGTCTGGAGCCTGGCCGCCGGCCTCACCGCCCCCGTCTTCCAGGCAGGCCAACTGCGGGCCGGCCTGGAGGCTTCGGAGGCCTTGGCCGAAGCCGCCCGGGCTGCCTTCCTCCAGTCCACGCTCGTGGCCTTCAGCGAGGTCGAGGGCGCCTTGCTCGGGGAGAGCCTGCTGCGGGAGCAACTGGCCTTCGCCGACCGAGCGCTGGCTCAAGCCCGCTCCGGCCACCGATCGGCCGAACGGCGCTTCGCGTCAGGGCAAACGAACTCACGAGAGCTGCTGGAGGCCCGCGGATCGGTCCGTCGAGCCAAGGAAGCACGCCTCGGAACCCACCTCGCCTTGATGCTGAACCGCGTCGACCTCTACTTGGCCCTGGGTGGCGGTTTCTCCACCGAGTCCCGATGAAGACACTCCTCCGCGCCCTGCTGCCCCTTCTCGTCGTCGCCGGCGCCGCCGGCATCCTGCGCTGGCAGCTCGCCTCCCGACTCGCGCTCCCGGTCCAGGAACGCAAGGCGGCGGTCGCCCTGGTGCAGGTGCTGCCCATCCAGGCCAGGGACCACCAATTGGTGGTCTACGCCCAGGGAACCGTCGAGGCCCTGGACCCCTTGCCGCTGGCACCTGAGGTGGGCGGCCGGGTCGTTGAGGTCTCCCCCCAGCTCGTGGACGGCGCCTTCTGTGCCGAGGGCGACCTGCTCCTGCGGCTCGACCCGGCGGATTTCGAGCTGAGCCTGGCCGCGGCGGAAGCCAGGGTGGGCCAGGCCCGGGCGGCCCTGGCCCTGGAGCAAGCGGCCGCCGACCTCTCGATCCAGGATTGGACCGCGCTGGTGGAGGGTGAACCGAATGCCCTGGTGCGGAGGGAACCGCGCATCCCGCCGGCCCACGCCAACCTGCCCGCGGGCGAGGCGACCGGGGGCCGAGGCCGTCGAGACCTCGGTCGCTGCCAGGTGACCGCCCCCTTCGACGCCCGTGTCGAGGGGAGGAGGGTGTCGCTCGGCCGGGTGCTGGCGCCGGGCACGGTGGTCGCATCCCTCCTGCCGACGGCCGCCGCCGAGGTCATCCTGCCGCTGGCGCTCGAGGACCTGGACCACCTCGGGATCGACCTGGCCTGCTGGAAGGTCGACCTGCCGGTCACCTTGGAAGCGCGGATCGGCGGTGCCCTTGTCCAGCGCCAAGCGCGGTTGATTCGCTCCCTGCCGACCCTGGACCCCGCCAGCCGCATGCTGCGGACCGTGGCGAGGATCGCCGACCCCTTCGGCCTGGACGGCCAGCGGACCCCCATCGGCCCCGGCCTGTTCGTCCAGGCGTCGATCCAGGGTGAGATCGCCCGAGGCGTCTTCGTCCTGCCGCGCTCGGCGATCCTCAGCGGGGACCGGGTCCACCTGGCTGACGACGAGGACCGCCTCCGTACCCGGCAGGTCGTGGTGCTGCAGCGGGGCCGGGACGAGGTCCTCATTCACGGCGGGCTGGCCGATGGAGACCGGGTCGTCCTCACCACCGTCCCGGTGGCGGCCGAGGGGATGATGCTGGAGATCCGGGAGGGGAACCGGTGAACCGGCTGGTCGAGTGGTTCGTCCGGAACCCGGTGGCCGCCAACCTGATGATGGCGACGATCGTGGCCGCCGGCCTGTTCACGATCCCGCTGCTGCGCCAGGAGATCGTCCCGACGGTCCGGATCGACAGCGCGACGGTCACGGTGGTCTATCCCGGGGCCACGCCGGGGGAGGTCGAGGAGGCGATCTGCATGAGGATCGAGGAGGCCGTCCAGGGCCTCTCCGGCGTCCACGAGGTCCGCGCCAAGGCCAGCGAAGGCGTCGGCACGGTCGCCATCGACTT
>JACNJP010000179.1 GCA_014382465.1 Planctomycetota bacterium | reverse complement strand
ACCTCGGCGACGTCATCGTCAGCGTGGCGGGCCAGCGGGTGCGGCGGCAGCAGGACCTGCTGAACGCTCTCGGCGGCATGCAGCCCGGCGACCAGGTCGAATTGGTCGTGCTGCGTGACCGCAAGGAGGTGGGCCTGAAGGTGGTGCTGGACCAGGGCGGCTGAGCGAAAACGCACCAGAGTTTCCGCCATCGCACGCCGATCCAGCGCGAGGCGGTCGTCTGAGTTGGCACGGGCTTTGCTGAAATCCGTCCTCCCATGCTTCTTCCGTTCACGCTTTTCATGTTCCCCCTAGTTGCTCCGCAGCAGCCTCGGGAGGCAGTTTGGCTCGACCAAGCCTTCCCGGACGCCCAGGAGACTCTGATGACCTGTGGTGAGGGTCCGCTGCGGGCGGTCTACTACCAAGACGCGCCGAATGGAGGTCCGCAGAACCTCATCGTGAACATCTCGCGCGATTACGGCGTGACTTGGGATCCGGCCTCGAATCTGACTCAGTGGAATGCTGACTGGATCTCCTATCCGAGCTGCGTCGCCGCCGATGGCGTCCTCCATCTGGTCTTCGAAGCCCAACTTCCGGGAGTTGGCTGGCGGGCTTGCTATTTTCGCAGCGAGGACGAGGGGCTGACGTGGACATCCCGAGTTTTTCCCGACCCGATTCCCCATGGCTATGGCACATCGATCGCGGCCCACGGGACCGACGTCGTCCTTTCCTACTCCTGGGTTCCGCCTTTTAGCACCTTCTCCGGGGGTGAGCCGGTCTTCCGCTGGAGTCGTGACGGGGGGGGGACCTGGGGGGCTCGCTTGGGAACGAGTGGCGCGATGGTCCGACCGGCGAAGTGGGTGGCCCACCTCGTGGTCCACGATGGCAGTGCCTATGCTCTTGTCCTCGCCGCTCCGAACGGTTCGGTGTACCTACGCGATACCTATGTTTGGATATCTCACGCCGGCGGACCTTGGCACCCGCAGCGGATCGACCAGGACCTAGGCATGACTGGCCACCCTACCAATGGAATGCTCGCCGTCCACGGGGACGATGTCCAGGCCTTTTGGATCGAGGAAGGTCGCAACGGCGTTCCCTACTCCGACTACAAGCTCTACCAGCGGCGCTCTCCGGATCGCGGAGCGAGTTGGTCTCCCGAGGTGGTGCTGGCGGCGCCCCCCTCCAGCAGTGATTGGCTGTCCGATGTCCGCGTGGGCAGGGATCCCATTGACGGCCAGGTCCTATCCGTTTCTTGGGAGCAGCACCTCGTCGGAGTCGGTTCCCCCGGTATGGTCCAGGTCTCCACCGACAGCGGCGCCACCTTCGGTCCTCCCGTGACGCTTCCGGCCGGTCCCCACGGGACCCCGGCCTTCGGCTCCCGCGACTGTCTCGTGGAAGGTCCTGTGGTCGCGGTGCTCGGGCAAGACAAGACCTACTTGGCTTCAAGAGGGGGCCGGCCCGTGCTCCACCTCTCGACCGACGCTGGTTCCACCTGGGTCGGCGGTATTCCCTTCGGCGAGTTCCCGTCTGGATTCCAGGGCGGAAGCGGTAGCGCTTTCAACCCGGTCTCCGCACTTTCCCATGGGAGCCTTCACACCGTCTGGCGCCGGTACGAGTCGAGCAAACCGGGTGGCGGAACCCAGACCCGGATGTACGTGCAAGGCATCCGTGTGCCCTTCGCCGAGGCGTCGTTGAGCGGCAGGAATCTGGTCCTTCAGTTGCACGGCATCCCCTCCAACCTCGTCGGGGCGACCGCGCGCTGGGCTCTCTCGGAGGCTGCTGGCTCGTCTCCGCATCCGGAGAATCCGGCGCTGCAACTTGAGCTCGGCCCATCGAAGCTCCTCCTGGCGAGCTTGACCGCACGCGGGATCGCACGGCTCTCGGCGACCGTGGTTGCTCCAGGAGTCGCTGTCACCGCTCCGATCCCAATTCCACCTGCCGTACCGGCGGGGGTTTCGATCCGAGTCCAGGGTTGGGTGAATCCAGGAGGGCTTGGCCTGCCGCCCAGCGACCTGACGGCTTTTGTCACCCCCTGAGCAGCGGCCCGGCTTCCCGCTGGACCCTTGGATCGGCGGTGTTATGAAGGATGAATGCGCGGCCTCCGCCCCATCTTCGCCTGCCTGCCGGTCCTCCTGCTGGCGGCCCTGGTCTCCCCGCTCGCCGCCCAGGCCGAATACAAGAAGAGCTACCGCTCCGACATGGAGGCCTTCCTCGACGAGGTCCAGAAGAGTTATCCCTTCTTCGACCTCAAGGACCTGCGCAAGCCGTGGAAGGAGACCGCCAAGCGGCTCGAGAAGCAGGTCAAGAAGTGCAAGAGCGACGCCGAGTTCATGGCCCTGGTGGGGGAGGGCATCGCCTGCCTGCGCGACGCCCATATGTACGTCACCGAGTGCGCCGTCGAGCTGCCCGAACGCGAGCCGGAGTTCTACCCGGGCCTGAGCTTCCTGCCGGCCACCGAGGGGCGCGTGGTGGTGATGTTCCCGCCGCAGGGGCAGGGCGCCGGTTCTCTCGCCACCGGGACCGTGGTGCTGAGCATCGACGGCCAGGACGCGCGCGAGCTGCTGGAGGCGCGCGCCCAGGAGGCCTGGGACCGCGGCGGCTCCTTCTCCACGCTGCAGCGGGCGCGGCTGTTCGAGTACCGAATCCCGCTGCGCGGCGAGCGCGGCCAGAAGCACGTCCTGACCGTGCTGGACGGCAAGAAGAAGGACAAGGTCACGGTCTCCTGCCGCGAGCAGGTCGACGGCTGGCCGCACACCTACAACCCGCCGCCCGGGCTCGAGCAGGCCGGCAAGTCGTTCTGGTTCGCGCGGCTCGCCAGCGGCGTCGGCTACATGTACCTGCGGCGGGTCGACTCGAGCATCCCGGCGGCCAGCCGATCGAGGGCCGCGGCATCCAGCCGGACGAAGGCGTCGAGGTGGTGCCCGAGGAGGCCCAGGCGGGGCAGAATTCCGCCATCCTGCGGGCCGAGGCCTTCCTGCTCGGCGGCTGAGCCGCCGGGCCGCCGCGGCGCTCACCAGCCGGCCGACAGGAAGGCCAGCAGGTCGGCCAGCTCGGCGGCGTCCAGCCGGCCCCAGGACAGGTTCTGGTCGGCCAGCACGGCGCTCATGCCCGGGGCGTGGTTCCACATGGCCTGGAGCACCGCCTCCGGGGTGGAGCCGGGCAAGCGGTCGCGCAGGGGGGGGCCGAGGCCGCCGCCGCCGTCGGCCCCGTGGCAGACGGCGCAGCCCTTGGCCGCGAAGAGCGCCCGGCCGTCCTCCGGGTCTCCGGCCTCGCCCTGGTAGCGCGCGGTGTAGATGTAGGCGAACAGGTCGAGCAGCTCGTCCTCGCCGAATTCGGGCACGCTCATGCCGACCTCCTCCATCGAGCGCGCCATCTCCGGCCAGTGGTTCCACATCCGTCCGGCGATCTGGGTGACGCTGCCGCGCAGCTCCATGCGGCCCAGGTCGGGGCCGAGCAGGTCCGGGTCCGCGGCGAAGATGCCGTGGCAGGCGGCGCAGCCCTTGGCGTCGAACAGCTCCTCGCCGCGCTCGGGGTCGCCGGAGGACTGGAAGCGGCGCACGCTGTGGCGCTGGCCGGCGCTGCGGATGTAAGCGAACAGGTCGAGGATCTCGGTCTCCTCGAAGGTCGGCACCGCCATCCCCAGGTCCTCGATGGCGGAGATCATCGCCGGCCCGTGGTTCCAGAGCGACGAGGCGATCCGCAGCGGGCTGGTGCCGCGCGGGATGGTGTCGAGGGGCGGTCCGGCGCCGCCGCCCTCCCCGCCGACCTCGTGGCAGCTCGAGCAGCCCTTCTCGCGGAACATCAGCCGGCCGGCCTCGGGGTCCCCGGGCTCGTCGAAGTAGTTGAGGAAGTAGAGGAAGGAGATCAGGTCGGAGAGCTCCTGGCCCTCGAAGACCGGGCGCGCCATGTGGTACTCGTCCATCTTGCCGGCCATGGCCGGCGACTGGTTCCACATGGTCGAGGCGATCTCGTAGTAGGAGCTCGGCCGCATCTTGCGGCCCAGGTCGGGACCCAGCCGCCCGCCGGCGCCGCGCACCGCGTGGCAGCGGACGCAGCCCTTTTCGACGAACAGCCGCTGGCCGGCGATCGGGTCGCCGAAGGAGCCGGCGGCCACCGGCAGGGCGGCGGCCAGCAGCGGGGCGGCCAGCAGGCTAGGGAACCAGGACCGCTTCGGAGGGCGCATCTGCATTGCTCGGACGGGGTGTGGATGGGGTCGAGCCGTCGTCCTCCGGCGGCATGCCCGGGAGGGCTTCCCGCACCCGGGCGACGACCTCGTCCAGGGCGCGCTCCCGGCCCTCCCGGACCTCCCAGATCGAGACGATCGGGAAGAACTTGGTGAACAGGCCGTAGAGGAAGATGAAGGCGGCCAGGAAGGAGGCCAGCAGCGACCACTCCACCCAGGAGGGGGCGTAGCTGACTTCTTCGCGCGGCAGCCGCGGGTTGGACAGGCTCGGGATGACGATCAGGTAGCGCTCCAGCCACATGCCGATCTCGACCGACACGGCCGCGGTGACGCAGCCCCAGATCGAGGAGCGGGTGCGCTTGAACACCAGCAGGCTCACCGGGATCACCAGGCAGGTCGCGACCATGGTCCAGAACAGCGGCGCGTACTCGCCGCTGAGCTTGGCCGTGAAGATCGTCATGTGGTCCGGATCGGAGCCGTAGTAGGTGGTCAGGAACTCGGCGAAGGTGAAGTAGAACCACAGCAGGGCCATCACCAGCAGCAGCAGGCCGAGGTTGTTGAAGTGGACCGGCTTGAGGTAGTTCTCCAGGTGGTAGACCTTGCGCACGATCGCCATGGCGATGAGGATCGCGCCGATTCCGGAGAAGATCGCGCCGACCACGAAGTAGGGCCCGAAGATGGTCGAGTGCCACATCGGCTGCACCGTCATGCCGAACACCCAGGAGACCACGGTGTGGACCGAGATCGCGATCGGGATGACGGCCACCGCCATGACCGCGATCGCCCGGTCCAGGTTGCGGTGCTGGCGCTCGGTGCCGCGGAAGCCGCAGGCCATGGCGCGGTAGAGCCAGCGCGGCCGCACCCCGCGGTCGCGCAGGATGGCGACGTCCGGGATCAGCGGCAGCAGCAGGTAGATGATGCTGCCGGTCAGGTAGACCGAGATCGAGCACACGTCCCACACCAGCGGCGAGCTGAAATTGGCCTTGGTGATGACGTTCAGCGCCCGCTCCGGGCGGCCGAGGTCGAGGATCACGCAGCCGGCGCCGAAGAACAGCACCAGCACCGTGATGATCTCGGCGGCGCGCGTGATCGGCCGCCGCCACTCGGCCTTGCACAGCCGCAGGATCGCCGAGATCAGGGTGCCGGCGTGGCTGATGCCGATGAAGAAGACGAAGTTGGTGATGTAGAGGCCCCAGTAGACCGGCACGTTCAGGCCGGTGACGTCGAGGCCGGCGCCGAGCTGGGTGTACCAGGCGTACATGCCCCAGGCCCAGATCGCCAGCAGCACGGCGGAGAAGGCCCAGAACCTCCAGGTCGTGCGCTGCATCGGGCGCATCAGGACCTCGTCGGGGTCGGGAGCGGTCAGGACTTCAGTCATGTCACTCCCCCTTCGAGAGATAGGTGACCTTGGGGCGGGTGCCGAGCTCCTCCATGAGGCGGAAGGCCCGCGGGCTGTCGGCTTGGCGCGCCACCTCGCTGTGCGGGTCATCGAGGTCGCCGAAGACCATGGCGCCGGCCGGGCAGGTCTCGACGCAGGCCGGCAGGTACTCGCCGTCCTCGAGGGCGCGCCCCTCGAAGCGCGCCAGGTCGCGGGCCTTCTGCAGGCGGTGGGAGCAGAAGCTGCACTTCTCGACCACCCCGCGCGGGCGCAGGGAGACGTCGGGGTTGCGCCCCTGGTCCATCGGCTCGGGCCAGACGCTGTCCTTCCAGTTGGACTGGCGCACGGTGTAGGGGCAGGCGGTGGTGCAGTAGCGGCAGCCGATGCAGCGCGACGGCACCTGGGCCACCATGCCCTCCTCGTCGATGGTGGTGGCGTTCGCCGGGCAGACCCGCACGCACGGCGGGTTCTCGCAGTGCATGCAGGGCAGCGGCACCAGGTTCAGCCCGGGGCGGTGCCCGTGCTCCTCCTTGTGGATCGAGCCCAGCCGCAGCCACGAGATCGAGCGGCCCAGCGCCGCCTCCTCGGCCCCGGTGGGGGGGGCGTTGTTCTCCACCTGGCAGGCGACCACGCAGGCCTGGCAGGCGGTGCAGCGGTCGAGATCGATGACCATTCCCCAGCGTGTCATGCCTGGTCCTCCGTGCTCCGGCCGCCGTGTCCCGGGCCCCGCGCCGCGGTGATGCGGACGCGGGTGGCGCCGAGGTCCGGCAGTCCGCTGACCGCCTCCCGCGAGGGAGAGAGCAGCCTGAGGGGGTTCGCCCCTCTCGACCGGGCCCAGCGGCCCCCCGATCCTCGGCCGAGGCCGACCGGGACGGCCGCCACGCCAGGCACCACCCGCTCGGTGACCTGGGCGCGGGCGGTGATCGCGCCGTGCGGGCTGCGGACCTCCACCCAGGCGCCGTCGAGCAGCTCGAGCGAGTGCGCGGTCTCCGGGTTGATCTCGACCCAGGTGCGCCACTTCTCCTGGTGCCCCGGGTCCAGGATCTCCTGGAGGAAGGGCAGCTCGGCGCCGCGGCCGCCGGCCATCGGCAGCGGCTCGAACAGGTGCAGGGCGAGGCTGGCGCTGGGGCCGGCGTCCCGCTGGGCGCGCTCGCTGTGGGCCAGCTCGCGCGCGCGGCGGTGCTGGTCCAGCTCGGCCACCTGCCCGGGGCAGAGCTGGAAGCGCCCGCTGTCCGTCGGCAGGACCCGCTTCCAGTCGTGGTGATCGTAGAAGGGGTCCCACCAGCCGCCGGTCTCCTGGATGCGGGTCCAGAGCTCCTCTTCCGTGCGGTAGCCGGGGGCCCACCAGCCGGCCCGCTCCATCAAGCGGACCCAGGCCTCGTCGAAGGGCGTGCCGATGACCGCGCCGCGCTGGGCCTGGAACAGGCCCGCGACCTCCGCGCGGATCAGGGTCGGCAGGTCCGGCCAGGGCAGGGCGCCGGCCACCGGGCCGCCGAGCCGTCGGGCCAGGTCCAGGAAGACCTCGCCCACCGGGCGGACCTCGTGGAGCGGCGGGGACAGCACCGGCGCCGCCAGGCTGGCGAGCGGGAAGGGGACGCCGGTGGGGCGGAGGTCGAAGCCCCAGGCCTCGAGGGAGTGGGGCGGCGGCAGGATCCAGTCCGAGAGCAGGCCGGTGTCGTCGGGAAGGGCGGCGAAGCAGACCACCAGCGGGATCTGGGCCAGGGCGGTGGCGAACAGCTCCGGGGAGGTCGAGGCGAACACCGGGTCGGCGTCAAGCAGGAACAGCGCCTCGGCGCGGTACGGGTCCTGCCTCACCACCGACTCGGCGAAGGTGGTCGGGTCGGCTCGTCGCGCGCCGGCCTGGTCGAGGCGCGGCCGCGCCAGCCCGGCGGCGGCGATCGGGTCGTCGGCCGCCGGCGGCCAGGCGGGCAGCGGCACCTCCTCCGGGGTCAGCAGCCCGCCTGGTCCGTCGATGTTGCCGCAGAGCGCGTTCAGGACCTGGGCGCCCAGGTGGTCGAGCAGGCTGACCGGCAGCAGGTTGCCGCGCCGCGGCCCGACCGCCAGGCCCGGCCGGGCGGCGGCGAACTCGCGGGCGATCCGGAGGATGCGGTTGACCGAGACGCCGGTCTCGGCGGCGACACGCTCGAGGCTGAAGTCGCGCCGCAGCAGCTTGCGCAGCCCCAACACGGCGCCGCCGTCCGCCCCGACCTCGTCCTCGAAGCCCTGGACGCGGCGCGCCACGAATTCCTTGTCGTGGAGCCCCTCGGCCACCAGCACGCCGGCGATGCCGAGCGCCATGACGCCTTCGCTGCCGGCGCGGACCGGCACCCACTCGTCGGCCGCCGAGGCCGTCAGCGACAGCCGCGGGCCGAAGTGGACCAGGCGGCCGCGCCGGCCGCCGCGGCCGCGCCGGAAATCGCCGTAGGCGCGCGCGGCGTAGACCGGCGAGGCGCTGGCCTCGAGGAGGTCGCTGCCGAAGGACAGCGCCAGGTCGGCGGCCTTCAGGTCGAAGACCGGTTCGGCGGCCACGCCCTGGGTCAGAGCGGCGGCCTGCTTCGGCGCGGCCATGCCGGGATGGAAGCCGATGTCGTTGGGCGAGCCGAAGGCCCGCAGGAAGCTGGACGCCAGGCGGCCGTCGAGGGAGGAGGAGGGGCCGCGGAGCAGCGCCAGGGCCTCCGGCCGGCCTTGCTGCCGCAGCATCGACAGGCGCTGCCCGATCTCCTCGAGGGCCTCGTCCCAGCTGGCGGGCCGGAACGACCCGAGGTCGCCGCGCGCGCCCACTCGCCGCAGCGGCGTGCGGATCCGGGCGGGGTGGTAAAGCGCCTGCAGAGTGGCCTGTCCCTTGGGGCACAGCCGGCCGCCGCCCACCGGGTGCAGCGGGGTGCCGTCCACCTTGGCCGGCCGGCCGCCCGTGGCGCGGAC
>JACNJP010000181.1 GCA_014382465.1 Planctomycetota bacterium | reverse complement strand
CCCGCATCGAAGCGCTCGGCGTCGGCGGCGAGGGGCAGCCCGAAGTCGAGCGGGTCGACGGGTCGGCCGCAGGCGAAGCCTTCCAGGGCAGCGGCGGCGCTGTCGGCGTCTTCCGCGGCCACCATCACCCGCGCCAGCCAGGAGCCGCCCAAGGCGCTGGGGAAGCCGTCGCCGAAGAAGCCGAGGGCGGGGTTGCCGGCGCCCGGAACGAGCTCGGCGGGAATTCCCGCGTCGCGCAGGACGGCGCAGGCGCGGGCGGCGTCCTCGTCGGCGCCGACGAAGACGCAGGCGGGTTCGGGGGGCGGAACGGGGACCACGTCGGCGGCTGCCGGGTCAGCTCCGGTCGCGCGGGCGTCTGCGGGGGGAGGACCGGGTCCAGAGAGCCGAGATCGCCGCCGCGGCCGCCAGCCCGAGGAGCGCCAGGGGCAGATGCGCGATCTCGACGAGGTAGTGCCAGGCGGTGGACTGGAGCGCCGGGTCGCCGTGCCCGCCGTGGGCGGCAGCGAGGAGAGGGATCGCCAGGAGGGACATCTGGCCGATCATGCGCCGCCCCCGCTCCGGCGGCAAGGCGGCGGGGGGGCGGGGCTCTCCGCCGCCGCGAAGACCAGGCGGTCCTCCGCGTCCCAGACGTGATCGCTGCTCGCCCGGTAGCCGCGCAGCCACAGCACCCCCTGGATCCGTCGCAGGTAGAAGCCGCGCGGCGCGGCCTCGTCCTCGGCGCGCCACTCCGAGGCGACGGTGAGGGCGCCGGCTGGCGCCCGGTTGCGCCGGTCGGGCTCGCCCCGGGCGCCCTCGGGCTGGCGCAGGTGCTGCAGCCGCAGGAAGGGGGCCAGCGCCAGCGGGCAGGGTTTGAGGCCGAGCTCGGTCGCCCGCTCTACGACCGCGGCGTAGGGGGCTCCGTGCGGGAAGCCGAGCTGCTCCACGCTCAGCTCGACGGTCTCCACGGCGAGGGGCTGCGCGGGGAGGACGAGGCGGTCGCTGGCGAGGAGCTGCCGTCCGGCCTCGTTGGTCGAGACCGCGTTCCGCTCCAGCTCCAGGAGGAGCTCGGGAAGGGTCAGGCCGCCGACCACGACGGTCCGGTGGGGGGTCGGGCCGGGGCCGTCTGGGGTCCGGTACGGCACGTGGGCGTAGTACTTCGGCCGGGAGTCCAGGCGGACGTGCAGCCAGGCCACGCCGCCGCCGGCGGTGCTGAGCCACAGCGGGCGGTCGCCGGCGCGGGTGAGGACGGCCTCGGCGACCGCCTGCCAGAGGGCGTGGACCTGCTCCTCCGGCGCGCCGCGCAGGAAGGGGCCGAGGTGGGCGTAGGCGGCGTCCGGACCGCGCGGGGTGGGGGCGATCATCAGGCCGTCGCCGCCGAGGTTGGGGAAGGCGACCACCGGGGAGTCGTCGAAGTGCTCGGCGAAGGGCGCGGGGTCGGGCGGCAGCTCGATCTCCGGCGCGTCGAGCAGGACGAACTCGGCCGGGCGGTCGAGGGTGCCGGCGGTGAGCGGCGGGCACTCCCAGCGGAAGGCCGGGGCGGGGAAGGCGGCCAGCTCGGCGGTGAAGCGCTCGCGAAAGGCGGGGTCGTCCCGCCACCGCTCCAGGAGCAGGCGCACCGGGAGCGGGCCGTCGCCGGCGTGGAGGGTGGTGAGCTGGCCGCGGCCGTCGTCGAGCGGAGTCGTGCGGAACCGGGTCACGGCCTCGGGGCAGGGCGGGCGCCGCGGCTCCGGCGCCGGCGGAGCAGCGCGACGATCCGCAGCCGCGTGCGCCGGTGGTGCATCACGGGGTAGACGTTCACCACCAGGTTGACGAGCGTGTTCTCGAGCGCCAGGTCCGGCCGGCCGGTGGCGGCGCGGTGGACGGAGAGGACCGCCAGGGTCAGCAGGAAGGGGAGGTGCAGGAACTCGAAGACGCAGGCGCGGGGATAGAAGGCCCGCGCCGCCGCCAGCGAGGTGCCGGCGAGGGTGTAGGGCCGCATCCGGGCCCGGGTGAGCCGGCGCACGGTGATGCCTCCGGTGGGGATGATCCGGCCGAACCGCGGCACGCCCAGGAGCCGGTAGAGCAGCCCCCCGCGCCAGCTCTCGACCCGGCTCGGCTGGAAGTAGCGGCAGATCACCCGCCGGAGGCGGCGGCCCGGCGGCGCGAGCCTCTCGAAGGACCGGTACAGCCAGCCCCAGCCGTCCGTGGCGGGGAGGGGGTGGGTGTCGATCTCGTGGAGGATCGGGTTCACGGCCACGCTGGCAAAAGTCTACCGATGTCGCGCGGCGACTGGCCGAAGGCAAATTCCCAGGTAGCGACGACGGGACTGCTACCTCTTGTTGCCCGCTTGGAACTTCTTGGAGCTCCACTTTTCGAGGATGGTGATGAGTTCACCAGCGCCGTTGAACATCTTCTTCTCCTTGGTATCCGCGTTGGTGACTGAACCCTTGATCCAGAGGCGCGCGCTTTCTGGGCCGAAACCCTCGCGATACTTCTCCAGGGTGAAGAGGTTTGGTTCCTTGGCGTCTCACAGAACCTCCAACAACTCCGCGATGACTTGAAGTCGTTCGCTCTGTTCTGCGCCAAGTTCGATGACTTCATGATCTGGGTTCTCCGGCCGGAGTTCGATTCGCAGGTGGCCCCAGCCCTCCTCCGTTTCGACTTTTTCGCTGAAGTATCGCTTCACGGTGAAGCGCTCTCCCGATTCCGGGTCGAGCGAACTCCGGAGTGGAACCAGGACGGTCTTGCCCTGGCGCGCGCAGCCTCGGGCTTCTCCCGGTCGATCCTAGTGGCTGAAGCGGCCACGCAGACGGTATCGCCCGCCCCACGCCCGCAGAAGCTGCGCACCACCTTCTCGGAATAGACGATCGGATTGAGGGCCATGGTTCAGGAAGCTCCCTTGCGGTGCCGGCGGACGTTCTGGGCCTTCCAGAGCAGCATAGGTTGGGTCATGATTCTTTCCTGGACCTCTGGGTCTTGATGCAGAAGCGAGGCGTCCACTTCGCCCTCATCGTGCAACCGGTCCAAGAACTCCCTCTCGGGCACAGACCAGTTGGTGAGGCGCGCGGCGACACCCCGCAGCTCTTGCTGAAGACGAGTGCATTGGGCTTCCGGGTCCAGGGCACTGGATTCCTGGCCCTCCTGCAACATGGGAATCAACTGTTGCCTCACCGTCAGCGGCGTCGGTGTTGGATCCTTCGGCTCCAACGCACGCGGATCTTGGCGGCCCCCTGCCATGGAGCAGACAAAGGCGAGACGAAAGTCCGCGTTTTCCAGCAGGCCGGGCATTTTGCGCAACAAGTTGGCGGCGTCAAAAGCGTCGCGAGGTACGGTTCGCTGCACCAAGGCCGAGAATTTGCCTGCCGCAAGTTCCACCAGGGGCAACGTCGTCACCTCCACGGGATCATCCTTGGGGAAGCGGGTCGTGAGTCGCTCGGTGCCGAGGAGCGGCACCCGCGCCACATAGCTCACATCGACCTCCAGGTTCTGGGAACCCCCGACCACGCTGGCGAAGCGCAAGCGGAACTTTCCCCCCGCGTGTTCGCTTGGGGTGCGCTTGACGGTGCACCCTTCCCTTTCGCAAACGGCCGCCAGCGCCGCTTCGAACTCGGGCCGTGCTGCCGCCATGTCCTCACGACCCACTGCACCGACATAGTTGAGATCGATATCGACCGACATGCGCGGAACATCGAGGTGCAGGAGGTTCAGGGCCGTGCCACCCTTGAGCAGCCAGGCGCCCTCGGTGGTCGGATGGGAATCGAGCCGCCGCAGGATGCGACACAGGCGCATCACCTTCTCCACCGAATCCTTGCGGAAGCCGCTTTCCTTGGCGACCCTTTCGACACTCTCCCGGTTGATCATGCGCCCGCCTCCTCGGGGGGGCCGGCCAGCTCCGCGGGGACGATCAGTCGCCAGCGACGATTCAGCCGGCCGCCCAGTGCCCGCTCCATGTGGACGGGGTGTCCTGGCAACAAGCCCTGCAGTGCTTCCAGCGTGGACGCGGGCACGGCCAGCTCTTCACGCCGCGATTCCAGATAGAAGCCCACGCGCGCCGCGACGGTCTTGTTGTTCAATACACGCACGTAGTCCAGCAAGGCAACGGGATCCACGGCGGGCAGGGCCGCGAGGGATCGCCAGACCTCTTCCACGCCACCGGCAAGAGAGGGACGATCCAAGACGTCGACCAGGGTGCGCTCGAGGCTGGTCACCCGGACCTCGAGGGCCTCGCGATCCAGTGCTTCGATCCACTCTTCCCCACGATCGGATGGGAGCAGGGCGACGCGGGGCCGTACCGGCACCAGGCGATGCCCCAGGAACTCGACCTCCTTGGTCCGAGTCCAGGTCACGAAGGTCAGCCGGGTGAACAAGCTCTGGGCCGAGCCGTGGGCCTCCAGCGCGGTGTGATGGGAGACCGCGGCGTCCGGAGCCATGCGGGATGCGAGCGCAAGGAAGTCCGGGGCGACCGGCAGGTCCGAGGCCGGATCCTGGCGCACATAGAGCTCATTCTTGACCCGCACGACGCGCCCCTGCTTTCGCCAGCGCGCCAGGTGGGCATTGAGCGTCCCCGCGCTGCGCCGCGGCAGGGCCGCAGCAAGCTCCGCGCGGGTGAACAGACTGTGCTGGGTCAGGAAGTGCTCGGGCTTCATGGTCGCCGACCTCCGAAACTCACAAGAAGTTATAAGTTTCGGGCGTCGCCGTCAAGCGCTGCATCGGCCGTCTCTTGCGCTGATGACAGGAAAGTTGGCTGCCGGAGGCGGCGGCCCGGCGGCGCGAGCCGCTCGAAGGACCGGTACAGCCAGCCCCAGCCGTCCCCGTCGGGGAGGGGGTGGGTGTCGATCTCGTGGAGGATCGGGGGCACGGGTGCCCTGGAAGATACCGGCGGGGGCCGATGCTAAGGAGTGGCCTCCTAGTCTTCCCCGGTGGCCCCTGAACGTAGGAGTCCGGTGAAACCATCCCCGGCAAAGGCCGCGTTGCCCTGTTCTTGCCTTTCGCTTTTCAGCCCTGCGGCGTCCGCTCTTCCCGTGCCGCCTTCCAGCCCCACGGCGTGAGCGAGGCGATCTCGGACATCGGCGTCGTCGCCACCCGGCCCAGCACGTCCTCCAGATAGGCTTGCGGGTCGACCCCGCTGTGCTTGCACGACAGCACCAGCGAATACAGCCGGCAGGCCACCTTGCCGCCGCGCGGGCTGGCGAAGATCATCCAGTTGTTGCGGCCCACCGCCAGGTGGCGCAGGTCCCGCTCGGTGTCGTTGTTGTGGATCGGGATGCGCGGGTCCGCGAGGAAGGCCGCCAGCGCTTCCTGCTGGTTCACCAGGTAGGTCACTGTTTTGCCGAGCAAGCTCTTCGGCAGCGTCGCGCGATCCCGCCGCAGCCTCTCGACCGCCGCGCACAGCTCCGACCACACCACCCGGGAGCGCCGCTCGCGCACCTCTCGGCGCAGCGTGACGAAGTCGTCCCGGCTCAGCTCGCGCTGCTCCGCCCGGCGGGCCATCGCCCGCTCGAGCCAGAACAGCCGCTGCATCGGCCGCAGCAATTCCGCCGCCCGCTTCGAGCCCGCCGTCAGCGCCTCCCGCGCCTTGCGACGGGCGTGCGCCATGCACCCCGCCCGCACGATGCCATTGCGGCGGATCACTTCGTCGTAGCCCGCGTAGCCGTCGGTGATCAGCGTCCCCGACCAGTCCTTGAGAAAACCCAGGGGTCCGGCGCGGCTGCGGTTGGGCCGAAACTCGATCAGGACCTTCGAGTCTCCGGTGCCCTGAAGATTGCGCCAGGCCCAGGCATACACCGTCCTCTTGCCCTTGCCCTCCTCGAGCCGCATCGTCACCGGCGTCTCGTCCGAGTGCAGCACCGGCTCCGCCAGCAGCTCCTTCTTCATCTGCTCCAGGATCGGCTGCGCCACCTGCCCGTCCACCGTCACCAGAAGATCCCACATCGTCTGCTTGGGGATGTGCCAGCCGTAGCGCTTGAAGATCCCCTCCATGCGGTGCAGCGGCTGGTGGTCGGCGTACTTCGTCGTCGCGACGAAGGCGTAGACCGAGGCCTCGTACTTGCCCCGGGCCACCACCCCCTCGGGCATCGCCGCGGTCATCACCGCGTGGCCCGCCGGGCAGGCGTACTTCTTCTTGACGTAGCGATGCACCACGAGCTGCACCGGGATCACGTGGCCGCGCTCGGCGACGTCCTCCCCGATCGGGTGCATCGGGCCGCCGCAGTCCGGGCAGACGCGCTCGTCCTCGGGGACATCGAGCTCGATGACTTCGCGCGGCAGGTGCTCGGGGAAGGGCGCGCGGCCGTGGCCCTTCTTCTTGGACGGCTGCGGGGCGGCGGCAGGGGCAGGGGCAGGGGCCTCCTCCGCGGCTGGCGGCAAGTCCCCGAACAGCGCCAGCTGGCCGGGAGTCAGGCTCTCGGTGCCGCTGCCGAAATGGCCATGTCGAAGCGCATACAGCTGCTCCCAGAGGATTTGGTTTTCGCGCGCCAGATTGTCGCGGTCGCGCGCCAGCACTTCGATCTGCTGAATCGCTTCCTCGAAAGTGGCCGGCGGCGTCACCCTCTTCAGATAAGCGAAGGAAACCCCGCGATCAAGAGCTGCGCATCAAATCATCATGCGTGCGGCGGCGCTTCGCCCCGCGCAGGTCGATGCCGTCAAGCAGCAGCGCCAGCTCCGCGCTCGTCAGCTCGAAGCTCGTGCGCGACGTGGCGCGATCGAAGATCGGGAAGCGGCCGTGCTCGATCCGCTTGTAGAGCAGCCAGAAACCGGACCCGTCCCATACGAGACATTTCATCCGGTCGCGGCGGCGATTGAAGAAGACGAAGAGATGGCCAGACTGCGGGTCCTCGTCGACGACGTCGATCACCTCGCCGCTGAGACCGTCGAATCCCTTGCGCATGTCGGTGGGGTCGCGCGAGACGAAGATCCGCACCGAGGGCGACGGCGGGAAGCTCAGCACGAAGCCAGCACTCCCATCAAACGGCGCAGGCCGGCTTCGTCGAAGTCGGGCGGGATCAGCAGACCCAAACCGCTGGGGAGCCGGAGCTCGAGCGGCGGCGATGCTGCCGCAGGAGGGTCCACCACCGAGACCGAGACCAGGCTGCGTTTCTTGCGGCGGACCTTGGACGGGCTGCCTGCGGCGGCGGCCCGCCTGGCGCGGTACAGCTGCCACACCGGGATGCCGCGCTCGCGGGCGAAGGCGGCGGCGCTCTGGCCGGAGGCGGCGAGCGCCTCGAGCAGGGAAGCGAGATCGGCGGCGGCCGGAGTGCGCGGAGGCGCAGGGCTGGGAGGAGTAGGCACGGGCGGCAGGATGCCGCGTGCGCTCAAGCGCCGCGAGATGGTTTCACCGGACTCCTACGCTTCATTCCCCTGCCGAACGAATGTGGATTCGCCCTCCCGGCGAGTGAATGGTCACCCACTGTTCGCGGTACATCGAAGCATATTCGAGTTGTACCTGTAACCTCGCCAAAGCCTTTTCCATTTCGAAGGCATGGTCCACAGAAGCCTTGTCTCCCTTGAACCGAGTTCCGATCAGTTCCACGCTCTTGCCAGCCGGAACGGCAAGTTGTTCTCCGATTACATTCAGGAACTGAACACTGGTTCCATTCTCCTTGAGGTCCAGGGCAGAAATTGCCTCTTGCCAATTACCCTGTACTTTGCCGTCAACAGCAATAACTACATTTCGGACTAATGCGGGACCGAGGCCGAAATTTTCGATTTGGAGGCCAACGAAGGAGGTGTCGTCATTGGCTCCTTGCCGGAACTGCACCTTCGGGGTAACAGACAGCCGCAAGTACTGTTGATTGGCGGCTGTCGCGCTCCAGGAAAGCCAGAACGCAGCAATAGCAACAGCCAGAGCTGCTGCTGAGATGCTGACCTCGAGCTTTTTCATCTGTTGGGAACACCTCTCGTTCTACTTGGAATAAGAAACAATCCTACTGAATTGGTTCACGGTACAGGTTCTTCTTCAGTGTCGCGCCGTACCTGCTCTTGATGTTGCCCAGAAGGCCAAGGGAATCCAATTGTTCGAGAAGAGCTTCGCGGTCCGCCTTCCGGATGTATGTTCCCCGCGACAGGTTTGTCAGTTGGTCGGATGTGAGCCGCTTGTGGTCTTTGAAGTGCGCCAACACACGCAATGAAAGGAGGAATAGTCGGTCACGGTTTGGCTCCGACTCCATCGAATCCCAAATCCTGCGGGGATGAGTGTGCTCCATCATGAGGTACTTCACCAGGAGCGGCAGTAGACCACCATCACTGTCAGTGTCCTGGTAGTTAGCGTACTCGATCCGTTGGATCCCCTGGATATCAGACGGCACCCCTTTCGACAGGTTCCGATTGAGGAGGATGTAGTACTCAACACCCATGCCTTCCGCCAATCCTAGCTCTAGAGCCACATTAGGATTCCACGTCGAAACGTCAAAGAAGCACATGTCCGCGGTTGCAATGTACTTCCGCAGAATCTCAACAAGGTGCTTCGTCTGCAGTCGCGTGTCGGCGTAGAAGAAGCGGAAGGGGAGCCGGTCCAAGCACGCCTTGAAGGAGG
>JACNJP010000333.1 GCA_014382465.1 Planctomycetota bacterium | reverse complement strand
TGCGGCAGTCGCTGGCCCAGCGGGAGCCCCTGTGCCGGGCCGCGGTCGAGGCGGTGTCTGAGTCCGAGGACGGCGCCGCCAAGCTGCTCCTGCGCTACCCCGACGGCGCCGCCGCCGAGGCCGTGATCATGCCCGGCACCCAGGGGCAGACCGCCTGCCTCAGCACCCAGGTCGGCTGCCCGGTGCGCTGCAGCTTCTGCGCCAGCGGCGCCGACGGCCTCGAGCGCAACCTGGGCACGGGCGAGATCCTGGAGCAAGCCCTGCAGATCCGCAGCCAGCGCGGCGAGTTCCAGCGCCTGGTGGTGATGGGCATGGGGGACGCCGGCTTCAACCTCGAGCCGACCCTGGCGGCCCTCGAGGCCCTGATGGACCCGGAGGGCGGCGGCATGTCGCCGCGGCGCGTCACGCTGTCGACGGTGGCCCCGCGCGGCGTGCTCGACCGGATCTGCGAGTGGGGCCGCAAGGTAAGCCTGGCGATCTCCCTGCACGCCCCCGACGACGCCCTGCGCGCCGAGCTGGTGCCCGGCGTGGGCAAGCGGACCATCGACGAGACCCTCTCCGAGGCCGAGCGGCTGTTCGCCTCGCGCGGCCGCGAGTACACCCTCGAGTACGTGCTGCTCGAGGGGGTCAACGACGGCCCGGCCCAGGCCCGCGCCCTCTCGGAGCTGCTCCAGGGCTGCCGATGCCATTTGAACCTGATTCCGTATAACCAGGTCCCGGGCCTCGCGTATCGCAGACCGGCCCTCCTTGTGCAGCGCGCCTTCGCCGCGGTGCTGGAGCAGGCCGGCCACTCCGTGACCCTCCGCCGCAGCCTGGGCGCCTCCGCCGACGCCGCCTGCGGCCAGCTCCGCCGCCGCACCCTGACCTGCTGACCGTGTACCGCATCGCCGCCCTGCTGCTGACCCTCCTGCTGGCCTCCCCGGGCGGCGGTGACAACCCCTTCATCGAGAAGTACCTGGCGAGCGCCGCCCGCCACCGCGAGCTCGGCGAGCTGGCCGAGG
Source organism: Planctomycetota bacterium (assembly GCA_014382465.1). Taxonomy (GTDB): domain Bacteria; phylum Planctomycetota; class UBA1135; order UBA1135; family UBA1135; genus J029. Next base: position 7,498 of record JACNJP010000333.1, on the reverse strand, counting down.
CCCGCAGCGACATCGAGCGGGCGCTGGAGCGGGACGACCAGCACCTCGGGGCGCTGATGCTGCTGGCCGAGCTGGCCGAGCAGAGCGGCGACCGGGACGCCGCGGTCTACAACTTCCACCGCTGGCTGGCGGTGGTCGACGCCGCCCCGGACCGGCCGGTGGCCAAGTCGCAGCGCAAGGCGGTCCAGGAGCGCCTGGCCCTGCTCGACGAGAGCTCCGAGGTGTTCCGCCAGATGGGCGACTCGCACGTCCGCGAGCTCCTGGCGCTGGCCAAGGAGCACCGCAAGAAGGGCCGCGAGCACTCGGCCATCGAGCTCTACCAGGAGGTGCTCCAGATCGACCGCCTGAGCCAGGCGGCGCGCGACGCGATCCTCGACATCCAGCGCAACGGCAGCGCCGACGTGGCGGTCGAGGACCTCTACGCCGGCACCGACCCGACCGCCGGGGTCGACCCCGAGTGGATCGCCGAGCAGGACGCCAAGCACGACACCTGGAAGACCGCCTGGGAGAAGGACGGCGAGAACTACCGCTACAAGACCGACGCCGGCTACCTGGTGCTGCAGACCTCCTCGATCGCGATGGAGCAGATGAACCGGGCCTACCGGAAATTCTTCCAATACAAGGAGGACGGCGGCCCGACGCCCAAGATCGGCGTCCTGATCTACCGCACCCGCAAGGAGTACCTCGAGGAGAACAACCTGCCGGAGAACGACTGGACCGGCGGCTTCTTCAACGGCAGCACGGTGCAGACCTACCTCGGCGGCTCCTCCGGCAAGGAGACCATCCGCCAGATGTACGGCACGCTGTTCCACGAGGCGGCCCACCAGTTCGTCAGCCTGACCGGCAAGGGCGGCGTGCCGGGCTGGCTCAACGAGGCCTACGCCAGCTTCTTCGAGGGCACTACGATCCTCTCCAACGGCACCGTCAAGTGGAACCAGGTCCCCAACCACCGCCTGTTCCCGCTGGCGGCGCGCATGGACGTGGGCTGGATGGGCAGCGGCGGCGACGCCAAGCCGGACGCCCAGGGCAACTGGACCTCGCCCGAGACCGCCCCGACCTTCCGCATCGTCGTCCAGGGCGACTACCGCTGGGGGCCGCCGTGGTACGCGCCGACCTGGGGCGTGGTCTATTTCCTCTACAACTTCCGCGACGAGGAGACCGGGTTGCCGGTGTTCCGCGAGGCGCTGCACGAGTACTACCTGAGCGGCGCCGCCGGCCGCGGCGATCCGATCGAGCACTTCGAGTCGATCGTGCTGTCGAAGAAGTCGGCGCCGCTGTCGCCGGTGCGCGACATCGACGCCCTCAACGCGCTGTGGAAGGACTGGATCCTCAACCTGCGCGAGGTCCAGCGCGGCAAGGTGTCGGCCGGCAAGAACAACCTCGAGTACGGCGACCTGGCCCTGGGCCGCGGCGACCTGCGGCTGGCGATCGAGTTCTACCAGGAGGCCTTCACCCACATGCCGGAGGACCCGGAGGTGGTGTGGAAGCTGGCCGGGGCGCTCGAGGAGAACGACGAGCTCGACCGGGCCCTGGCGCTCTACCTGCAGTTCGCCCGCGAGCTAGAGCTGCGCGGCGTGACCGGAGACGAGCGCATCCCGGTGGCCGCCGAGAAGATCCGCAAGCTCGACCCGCTCTTCCGCCGCCACCAGAAGCTCAAGCAGGAGCTGCTGACCGAGGGCCTGGCGCTGGCCCGCTCCTACCGCGACCGCGGCCTGCCGACAATGGCGCTGGAGATCGCCCGCCGCATGAGCGCCAACTACTCCCTGACCGAGGCGCTCGACTTCTACGTCGAGGTGGCCCGCGAGACCGGCATCAGCCTGGCGCGCTGGAAGGTCGCCTACAACGAGTTCGACCTCGAGGGCTGGAGCGGCGGCGACGCCTACCGCGCCTACGGCAAGATGATCGAGGCGAGCGTCGAGGCCGACCCGAACATGGCCACCGCCGAGGGCAGCTTCCAGACCCAGGAGCTGAGCTGCGACGTCACCTTCGACGCCGACTTCTCGCTCGAGGCGGAGATGCAGTTCGGCCGCGACGCCACCCTGATGGGGCTGTGCTTCGGCCGCAAGGACGGCACCAACTTCAACGCCGTGGTGATGCACCCGACGGGCTACCTGGACATCTCCAGCCAGGCCGGCGGCCTGTGGACGGTCCGCGACCACCGCACGGTGCTGCTCGGCAAGGGCTGGGAGCGGCTGCGCATCGACGTCGTCGACGCCAACCTCGACGTCTACCTCAACGGCCAGTACGTGCGCAGCATGCGGATGCCCTCGCGCGACAGCGTGCGCGGCGGCTTCGGCCTGATCTGCGGCACCGGCGGCGCCAACTTCCAGAACATCCGGCTGCTGGCGCGCGACCCGCACGACCCGGCGGCGCGCATCGAGCGCGAGCTGGCGATGGAGCGCATCGCCAACGCCGAGGTGCAGCGGGCGCCGGGCAGCTTCTCCGGCATCGAGCCGCCGCCGCTGGAGCTGGGGGAGGTCCTCCAGGGGGATTTCCCGGCCCGGCTCGAGCAATTGAGGGGCCGGCCGGCGGCGCTGATCTTCTGGGCTCCCTACCAGGACGAGGTGATCCCGACCACCGAGTACTACGCCCACCTGGCGGAGGAGTACGGCGAGCTCGGCCTGCGCTTCGTCGCCCTGGTCAGCAGCCAGCACACGCCGGCCGAGGTCAAGGCCTACCTCGAGAGCCACCCGATGCCGGGCGTGGCCGTGGCCATGGATGTGGCGAGCAAGAGCTACAACGCCTACAACCTGCGCGCCGAGGGCTACGGGCTGCCGCGGATCCTGGTGCTGGACGTCGACGGCACGGTGGTCTGGGAGGGCGACCCCGGCTTCAGGATCGGCATCGGCTGGGATCCGCTGGCCGGCGAGACCTTCCTCGACGGCCCGCTCAAGGACCTGGTCGAGCGGCGCCACCTGCGCGAGCTGGCGCGGCTGGCCGGCGCGGTGGAGGCGTCGCGGGACCTTGCGCAGCGCGGCCAGATCCGCCAGGCGCTGGAGGCGATCCGGCCCCTGGTGGCCCTCGACGCCGACTTCGAGCCCGAGGTGGCCGAGGCCAAGGCGCTCCAGGCTCGGATCGAGGCCGCCGGAATCGAGCTGCCGGTGGCGGCCGCCGCGGCGCTCGAGGCCGGATATCCGATCCGCGCCGAGGTCCTGCTCCGGACCTGCGCCGCCGAGTTTCTCGGCACCGCCACCGGCGACCTGGCCGGCGAGCGCCTGCGCAAGCTCGACAAGGACAAGGAGGTCCGGGCGGCCCGCCGCGCCTGGACCTACTTCCAGAAGGCCGCCGACGACGCCGAGGCAGGCCGCGACCAGGCCCGGGTGCTCAGCAACCTGGACAAGGCCAAGGCCGCCAGCGACTGCCCGGAGGTCGAGGAGGCCTACCAGGCCCTGGTGGCCGCCCTAGGCTCCCACGGCGGCCAAGCCGTCCCCGCCGCCTGGCAAGGCCTCCAACCCACCGCCTCGGTCGAGTTGTAGAGAAGAGGGTGTCAGGCTCGCTCGAATCGTTTTCCGCGGGAACGGGACCTCGCCGCTGCCGCCGAAAACGATTCGAGCGAGCCTGACACCTTCCTCTCTTCTAAAGAGCCGCCCGGGTCAGCTGGAGGCAGCGGTCGACGTCCTCGGCGGTCACGGCCAGGTGCGGGCGGAAGCGGACGCTGCGGGGACCGCAGGCGAGGGCCAGCAGGCCCTTGTCGGCCATGGCGGCCAGGCAGGCCTTGCGGGCCGCGCCGTCCGGCAGGTCGAAGGCCATCACCAGGCCGAGGCCGCGGACGTTGCTGACCACGCCGGGCTTTTCGGCGGCGATCGCCCGCATGCCCTCGAGCCACTGGGCGCCGCGGGCGGCGGCGTTGGCGGCCAGCTCCTGGTCGCGGACCACCTCGAGCACCTTGGTGGCGCGCACCATGTCGACCAGGTTGCCGCCCCAGGTCGAGTTGATGCGGCTCGGCACCTGGAAGACGTTGTCCGGCACCAGGTCGATCTTGGGCCCGGCCACCAGGCCGCACTGCTGTGACTTCTTGCCGAAGGCGATGATGTCCGGCTGGACGCCGAAGTGCTCGTAGCACCAGGTCCGGCCGGTGGTGAAGAAGCCGACCTGGACCTCGTCGACGATGAACAGGCAGTCGTAGCGCTCGCAGCGCGCCTGCAGCGCCTGCAGGAACTCGGCGCGGAAGTGCCGGTCGCCGCCCTCGCACTGGATCGGCTCGATGATGATCGCGGCGATGTCGTCGCCGTGCTTGGCGAAGGCGGCGTCGATCTGCGCCAGCGAGGCGGTCTCCGCGGCCAGGGCCTCGGCCAGCGCCGCCTGGTCGAGCGGGAAGCGCAGCGCCGGGCTGTCGACCCGCGGCCAGTCGAACTTCGGGAAGTGGTTGACCTTGGCGGGGTCGGTGTTGGTCAGGCTCATGGTGTAGCCCGTGCGACCGTGGAAGGCGTGGCGGAAGTGCAGGATCTTGCCGCCGACGTCGGCGTCGACGCCCTTGGCGCGGTTGCGCCGGACCTTCCAGTCGAAGGCCACCTTGAGGGCGTTTTCGACCGCCAGGGCGCCGCCGTCGACGAAGAAGAAGTGCCGGTAGCCCTCGGGGGCCACGCCCTCGCCGATGGCCCGGACGAAGGCCGCCAGCTCGGCGGTGTAGAGGTCCGAATTGGCAGGCTTGTTGACCACCGCGGCGGCGGCGGCGGCGAGGAAGGCCGGGTCCCGCAGGGCCGGCGGGTTCCAGCCGATCGGGGTGCTGCCGAAGCAGCCGAAGAAGTCGAGGAATTCGCGGCCGCTGCGGGCGTCGACCAGGGTCGCGCCGCGGGAGGCCTCGAGGTCGCAGACCAGCGGGTAGCCGTCCACCAGCATCCAATTCCGGAGGGTGTCGTGGACGTTCTCGGGGGCGATCCCCTGGGTCGTGGCCGTGGTCTGCATCGATTCTCCTAGTCGTCTTGAGGGTCGGGGTCGAGGCGCAGCACGAGGTGCGCTGGGCCGGGCGCGGGGAGGTCCCCGTCTTCGCTCCGGAGCACCGCGAGGAGCGGGCCGGAGGGGGCGGCGTCCTGGAGCAGACGCGCCGCCGGGTCGAGGTTAAGGAAGAGAGTAGGCTCCACCGAGCCGTCTGCCAGGGTGCGTCCGCCGGCGACCAGGGTGCCGCCGTCGTCGAGGCCGGCCCGGATCCGCTCGCGGAAGCCCGGGAAGGGGCCAGGGAAGGCCGCCAGCTTGAGCAGGCGGGGCCGCAGGTGCTCCACGAGGCCGGCGTAGAGCCGGGCCGAGACCTGGACCAGCGTGACGGGCCGGCCCGGCCATCGCTCTAGCCAGGCGGCCACCAGCCGCTCGGCCGCCACCGCCGACGGCAGGCCATCGGCCACCGCGAGGACCAGCCGGCGTCTGGCGGCCGGGCGGGCTTCCGGAGCGGGAAGGCCGGGCGTATCGTGTTGGCGAACCATGGAGCGGACGGGCAAATTCTCGCGGCTGGACCGGCTGCGCCTGCAGGCGGACTTCACGCGCGTCTATCGACGGGGCGTCCGCGCCGGCGGGCGGCTCATTCTAGTCGTCGCGACCCCCGCTGAGAACCCCGCGCGGGGCCGCCTGGGGGTCTCGGTCGGCCGCCGCTACGACCGCTCGGCGGTGCGCCGGAACCGGGTCAAGAGGGTCCTGCGGGCCGCCTGGAGGGAATTGGGGCCGGATCGACCGGCCCTGGACCTGATCCTCATCCCGCGCGGTCCGTTCCGAGACATGAGAACCCCCGCGGTTCGTGACGAGTTGGTGACACTCTTGCGCAAGGCGGAACGAAAGATAACTCGTTGAAGTGGATCCTCCAGCGCCTGATCCGCCTCTACCGCGTTGTCCTCAGCCCCCTCCTGGGCCCCGGCAAGTGCCGTTTCACCCCGACCTGCTCGGAATACGCCCACGAAGCCATCGAAGTCCACGGCGCCTTCAAGGGCGCGCTGTTCGCCGTTTGGCGGATCCTGCGCTGCCAGCCGCTCTGCCGGGGCGGCTACGACCCGGTCCCCCTCAAAAAGGAAGCCCCCAAGTGATCCTCACCGCCCTGCTGCTCACCGCCCTGCCCCAGGATCCCCACGCCGCGCCGCCGGCGGTGGCGCCGCTGCCGGCCACCCAGGACGTCGGCCTGCCCCCGAGGGAGAGCCTGGTGGTCCCGGGCGAGAAGCACCTCGGGAACGTCCGGCGGCTGACGACCTCCGGCGAGAACGCCGAGGGCTACTTCAACTGGGCCGGCGACCGCATCAGCTACCAGGCGACCGTCGGCGCCCGCAAGTGCGACCAGATCTACGTGCTCGACCTGCTGACCGGCTCGCGCAAGCTGGTCAGCGCCGGCACCGGCCGCACCACCTGCGCCTTCTTCATGCCCGACGACCGCCAGGTGATCTTCGCCAGCACCCACGGCGCCTCGGACGACTGCCTGCCGCCGGCGGACTTCTCCAAGGGCTACGTGTGGAAGATCTACCCCGAGTTCGACCTCTACATCCGCGACCTCGACACCTGGGAGCTGCGGCCGATCGCGGTCGCGCCGGGCTACGACGCCGAGGCGGTGGTCAGCCCGCGCGGCGACAAGATCGTCTTCACCTCGCGGCGCAACGGCGACCTCGACATCTACCTGATGGACATCGACGGCTCGAACATCGTCCAGCTGACCGACAAGCTCGGCTACGACGGCGGGCCGTTCTTCAGCCCGGACGGTGAGAAGATCGTCTACCGGGCCTACTACCCCGAGACGGCCGAGGAGAAGGCCCGCTACCAAGCGCTGCTCGACGACGACGCGATCGAGCCGATGGCGCTGCAGATCCGGGTCATGGACCTGGACGGCTCGAACAAGATCCAGGTCACCCACAACCAGGCCGCCAATTTCGCGCCCTACTTCCACCCTGACGGCAAGCGCATCATCTACTGCTCCAACCAGGCCTCGGAGAGCGGCCGCGACTTCGACCTGTTCCTGGTCAACGTCGACGGCAGCGGCAACGAGCGCGTCACCTACAACAACACCTTCGACGGCTTCCCGATGTTCAGCCACGACGGCAAGCGGCTGATCTTCGCCAGCAACCGCGCCAACGCCTCGCCGCGGGACACCAACCTCTTCATCGCCGACTGGGTGGATTGAGCCCGGGGTCAGACATCGATTGAAACCAGAGGTACGACCCCTCGTTTCAATCGATGTCTGACCCCGCCCACACGAAGCGGATCGGGCGGTCGATGGTGTCGCCGAGGCTGGCGTGGACGGGGCAGGTCTTAGCGGCGTTCTCCAGCCGGACACGGTCGGCGTCCGCGAGCCGCCCAGGAACGCTGATCGTCACCGGCAGGGCGGCGATCCGCCGCACGGGGTCGGCGGTCATGTGCTTCTCCACCCGCACGGTGGCGCCCGTGAGATCGATCGCGTGACGCTCGGCGACGAGGCCCATGATCGTCAGCATGCAGGCCCCGAGCGCCGTGGCGACCCAGGCGGGGGGGCTGAAGGGCCGGCCGCGGCCGCAGGTGGCGGCCGGGGCGGCGGGACGCGGAGAGGCGCCGGTGG
>JACNJP010000393.1 GCA_014382465.1 Planctomycetota bacterium | reverse complement strand
CGGACGCGCCCGTCCCGCCGGGCCGCCCGCCGGGCCGGGCGCGCCCCGGGCCGGCGTGTTCGGGGGGGGCCGGGCGGCCGGCGCCGCGCTGCGCCTGCGGTGGCGGGTGGAGAGCATCGACCGCCAGGAGGGCGGCGGCTTCCTGCTGCGCGCCGACTCCGGCGAGGAGCTGCGGGCCGACCGCGTGATCCTCGCCAGCGGCGGCCAGTCCGTGCCCGAGACCGGCTCCGACGGCCACGGCTATGAGATGGCGCGCCGCCTGGGCCACTCCCTCGTGCCGACCTACCCGGCCCTGGTGCCGCTGACCACCCGCGACGACGAGCTGACCGAGCTGGCGGGGATCTCGCTGCCGGTGCGCTGGCGGGCGGTGGTCGACGGCAAGGTCCGCGAGCAGCGGGTGCGGGACTTCCTCTTCACCCACCGCGGCTTCAGCGGCCCGGCGGTCCTCGACGCCAGCCACCACGCGGTCCGCGACGGCGCCGAGATTTACGTCGCCTGGCTCGACCGCGAGCCTCAGGAGTGGCTCGACCTGGTCAACGCCAAGGCGCGCCGCGAGCTGAAGCGGCTGCTCGACGACCTGCTGCCGAAGCGGCTCACCGACCTGCTGATCGCCCGCGCCCGCCTGCGCCCCGAGCTCCGCAGCGGCAACCTGACTAAGGGCGAGCGGGCGCGGCTGGTCGAGGCGCTGTGCTCGTTCCGCCTGCCGGTGGACGGCGACGAGGGCTTCCGGGTCGCCGAGGTCACCGGCGGCGGCGTGCCGCTGGGCGAGCTCGACCCGAGCACCTTGCGCAGCCGCGCCTGCGAGGACCTCTACCTCTGCGGCGAGATCCTCGACGTCATCGGCCGCATCGGCGGCTACAACTTCCAGTGGGCTTGGCTCACCGGGAAGCTGGCCGGCGAATCAGCCGCGCGGGCGGCTCAGAAGTCCTCGTCCTGCTGAGGGACGGCGGACGCCTGGGCCTCCTGCTCGACCGCCTCGAGCCAGGAGCCGAAGCCCAGCATCAAGTCGGCGCTGCTGCCGATCAGGTTGCTGGCGCTATAACCCAGGGCGCTGCGGTATTCGCTGTAGAGCCCGTCCGGCCGCACCAGGTTGATGCCGGCGGACGGCCCGACCAGCTTCACCAGCTCGTCGAAGCCGGGCAGCAGGTCGATGCGCGGCACCCCCTTCATGGTCTCCCAGTCAAGGTCGCCGCCGAGCTCGCGCAGGCGCTGGACGACGAGGGCGATGAACTCCGGGCCGGCGTAGTCGAGGGCCACCACGCCGCCTTGCTCGAGGCGGTCCCGGAACGGCGCCATGCCGTGCTTGAAGCCGGCGGTGTCGCCGAGGCGTGAGGCGGTCGGCTCGGCGCCGGACTCGAGGATCATCAGGCGGTCGCCGCGGTTGCGCGAGGCGAAGGTCTTGCCCTTGACGGCGAAGCCCTGCTCCAGGAGCCGCTCGACCTCGTCCGGCACCCGCTGCAAGGCGGCGTCGAGGCCGGTCGGATCCTGGATGTCGATCCAGAGGTCGCCGAGCATCAGCGCCTCGTCCTCGGCCGAGACCCAGAGGTCCTCCGCCCGCAAGCAGGAGCCGACCACCGGGCCGAGGGCGGAGGCGATCCTCTGCGCCGTCTCGAGGTGTTCGCCCATGCCCTCGGGCGGCCAGGTCTGGCCGTCGAGTTCGGCGAAGATGGCCGCCAGCCGCAGCAGCTCGGCGGTCGCCGCGCCGAGGTCGACCGCCATAAGGCGCGCCTGGGCGGTGTCGCCCGGCAGCGCCGCCGCCCGCGCCGGCAGATCCGCGGCGGCCAGCACCTCTGGCCGCAAGATCGGGCCGCCGAAGCCCCGCTTGTAGACCACGGAGCGGTCGAGCAGGTCGGGCGCGTCCACCGAGATCGTCCAGCCGAAGCCGCCGAGGTCGTGGAGCCCGAGCTCCGTGAGGACGCCGAGGATGGTCTCGGTCTCCTGGCGGTCCACCTCGGGCACCAGCGCCCGCCACCGGTCCAGGTCGAGGGCTTCGCCCGGCACCCAGACGCCGATCAGGTCGTCGCCGCCGGCCAGCTCCGCCCGCAGCCGCCGCATCCCGGGCAGGGCGGCGAGGCCGCCGCCGCCGGCGCGCGCGCCATGGACCAGCCCCTCGAGGTACTCCCCGCGGGGGGGGGGGGTGGCGGGCCCGCGCAGGAGGGGGGCGGTAGGCGCCGGGACCGCCCCGGCGGGCCAGACCGCGCCGACCGGGGGGCCCGGCAAGAGGGTGCCGCCCGCCAGCTCGCGGCGGTGGGCCTCGGGGAACAGGCCGTCGAGGTCGAGGACCGCTCCAGGGCCGAGGTCGATGCCCATGACGGGGCGCGCGTCGTCGAGATCGGCCACCGAGACAGCGACCCACATGCGGGAGTAGGCCAGCGCGTTCCACAAGGAGGCGCCGAAGCCGTGGCCTTCCTCGTCGTCGAAGGACGCCAGCAGCTCCAGGGTCGGGGCGAGGCAGTCCTGCACGCCCTGGAGGCCGAGCACCGCGTGCAGCCGGGTGGACGCGCCGAGGCGCTCCCACGGCTCGCGCGAGGCCTCGAGGCAGATCACGCTGTCCGCCGGAAGGTAATCGAGCGCGCTGGCGGGCTGCTGGGCCGGCAGGAAAACGGTGAGGACCAGGGCGGCGAGCATCAGAATTCTTCTCCGTAGGCGCCGGCGCCGAAGGCGTTGCCGAAGGGCGACTGGCCGCTCATCCCCTGGAGGATGGCGTCCGCGAGCGCCGGGTTGACCAGGATGGCGCCGAGGTAGCCGAAGGGGCTGACGGTCTCCATCAGCAGGCCCTCGGGAATGGCGCGGGCGACGGTGGCGGTCCCGCCGATCCTGGCGGCGACGAAGTCGAAGTCGGGCAGCCCGCTGAGGTCCAGCTCGCCCGGCAGGAGCCGCAAGAACTCCGCCGGCAGGCCGTCGCGGCGCAGCGAATCGAAGCCCTCCGCCGACACCTCGGGGCCGATGTAGCCGAGGCCGCTGACGCGGCCGGCGGCCACCCGCTCGGCCAGCCAGGGCCGGAGCTGGCGGAAGGCCTTGGACTCGCCCAGGGTGCCGTCGGCCTCCTCCTCCGCCAGGCTGCGGGCGAGGTAGGCGCGGCTGCCCTCCACCGTCAGGCCGAGGCGGTAGCTGCCGGGCCCGCCGTCCATGCCTTGCTTCAGCAGGGCGAGGACCTCCGGCGGGAGCTCGGCGAGCGCCGCCTGGAACGCGGCCGGGTCCTCGAGCTCGAACCAGATCGCGCCGTTGCGACGCTCCCACAGGTCCTCGGCGCGCTGCACGCCGACGATCTCGTTGCCCATGGTGCCCGCGATCTTGGCGGCGGCGTCCACCCACCCGGCCATCGAGTTGTCGCGCCAGTCCTCGCCGAAGGAGCTGAAGATGGAGTCGAACATCTCCCCCATGGCCAGCACCATCCCCTTCATGTCGAACCGGGAGAGCGAAGCCATGGTGGCGTCGCCGGGCAGGGCGGCGAGCCTGGCCACCGGCTGGTCGTCTTCGGCGTAGCAGCCGGTGGAGATGGGCGCCATCGGCTCCTCGCCGAAGACCAGGATCAGGTCCAGGAATCGGGCCCCGTCGATCGAGGTGGTCCAGCAGACCCCCTCGACCTTGTCCAAGCCGAAGGGGACCAAGAGCTCGCCGAAGTCGAAGGGGATCACCGCGGGGTCGAAGCCGGCCAGCCGGCCGAGGTTGGCGAAGGTCCACTGCTCGAGCGGCAGGTAGAGGCGGAACAGGTCCTGCTCCGACTCGACCACCGAGCGCATGCCGGCGACCGACGGAATGGCGGCGGCGTTGCCGGCCTGGGCGTGCGAGGCCTTGACCCGGGTCGCCAGCCAGTCGACGTCGTCGTCGAAGCCGGGCCTGGGGCCGAGGCCGGGATAGCGCAGCAGGACCAGGGTCCGGTCGCCGTCGAGGCACCAGGCGAAGGCGCCTTCGGCACCGCGGACGGTCAGGCCGCCGATCTGGGCTTCGAGTGAGGACTCGCCGAAGGCCGCCGGATCGAGCTGCGGGGCGCCCGCCACGCCTTCGAGAACCAGCAGCACCCGGCCGGCGAGCAGGTCGCTCAGGCCGATGCCGGCGGTGATGCTGTAGTTGGCGAACAGCTCCCACGACCACTCCGGGCACTCGAGCTGGGCCAGCACGCCCTGGATACCCTCGTGCTGCAGCAGGGCGTGGGCCGGGGTCGCCGGTCCGAGCCGCTTCCACGGCTCCGGGTCGATCTGGAGCAGGACCAGCGAGTCCTCCGGCAGGTAGGACAGCGGGTCGGCGGTGGTCAGCGGCGCCTGCGCCGGCAGGACCTGGACCGGCACGGCGAGGACGAGGGAGAGGAGGAGGCTCATGGCTCAGTCGAGTGCGGAGAGGAGGAAGGGGAGGCTGATCAGGTAGCGGTCGTCGATGTCGAAGTGGCCGCCGTCGAAGAACTCGGACCGGTGCGGGACCTGGAGAGCGTCGAGCTGCTTCAGGAAGCGCCGCAGGCCCCACTGGAGGGCGAATTCGTCCCGCTCGCCGGCGTCGAGGTAGAGCGCCCGCAGCCCGCGCAGGGCGTCGGCGTGCTCCGACCGCTCCACCATCCGCAGCGGATCGTGGGCGAGCCATCGAGCGAAGATCTCATCGCGCATTTCGCCGGTGTCCGGATCGACCGGCAGGTCTACGCCCAGCGGCGCGGCCGGATTCGGGGAATAACAACTGGCCATGGCGATCAGCTCGACCCCGGCGTGCTCCTGATGGCCGAGGGGCAGCCGCGGCAGCTTCTCGAGGAAGGCCCCGGGGCCGCCGTGCTGCCGCCAGCAGTTCAAGGCGTCGACGAAACCGCGCACGTGGGAAACATCGAAACCCATGTCCCCGGCGTGACTTGCGGCGGCGGAGAAGTAGCCCGGAAGGCGCATCGCGAGGGTCACGGCGCCGTAGCCGCCGCTCGACTTGCCGGCCACCACCCGGCGGCCGGGGCCGCCGCAGCCGTGGGCGGCTTCGACCGCGGGCACCAGCTCGCCGGCCAGGAAGTCCTGGTAGCGGCCGGTGCCGGCCGAGTTGAGGTACTGCGAGCCGCCCAGCCGCGTCTCGCAGGAGGGCCACAGGTAGACGGCCGGCGGGATCCGGCCTTCGGCGGTGGCCCGCGCGATCCGCTCCGGCAGGTTCTCGGCCCACAAGGAGGGCCGGTTGAGGACCTTGTGGCCGAAGCCGGTGTAGCCGACCAGCACCACCACAAGCGGTAGGCCCTGGCCGCCCCTCGGGGGCACCAGCAGCGGAGAATCGCGTCGCGCGGGGTCGCCGAGGGGGTTGCCGCGCAGCACCTGGCTGTCGTGCCCGTGGACCGTGAGGCTCGCCCCGTGGACCTGACGTTCGTAGCGCATCCTCCTAGGATACGGACGCGAAAGGGCGCCGCTCCGGCGCCCAAGAACCCCGTCATGACCCAGCCCCCCGCCGTTCCCTCCCCCTCCGTCTATCCCCGGCGCGCCCACGAGATCGACTTCCGCATCCACGGCGACGACATGCAGTTCGTCGAGGTCGACCTCGACCCCGGCGAGACGGTGGTCTCCGAAGCCGGCGCGATGCTCTTCATGACCGACGGCGTGCAGATGGAGACCCGCTTCGGCGATCCCTCGTCCGAGGACACCGGCATCCTGGGCAAGTTCCTGTCGGCCGGCAAGCGGCTGCTGGCCCGGGAGTCGCTGTTCTTGACCACCTACACCGCCAGCCGCGCGGCGGTCGAGACGGTGGCCTTCGCCGCCCCCTACCCCGGCAAGATCGTCGCCGCCGACCTGCGGGAGCTCGGCGGCACCCTGCTGTGCCAGAAGGACAGCTTCCTGTGCGCCGCCAAGGGCGTGACGGTCGGCATCGCCTTCACCAAGAAGCTCGGCGCCGGCTTCTTCGGCGGCGAGGGCTTCATCCTCCAGAAGCTCGAGGGGGACGGCCTGGCCTTCCTGCACGCCGGCGGCACGATCACCAAGCGCACGCTGGCGCCCGGCGAGCGGCTCAAGGTCGACACCGGCTGCCTGGTGGGCTTCAACCCCTCGGTCGGCTACGACATCGAGTTCGTCGGCGGCCTCAAGAACACCTTCTTCGGCGGCGAAGGGCTGTTCCTCGCCACCATGACCGGCCCCGGCGAGGTCTGGCTGCAGTCGCTGCCGCTGTCGCGGCTGGCCACCCGGATCGCCGGCGCCTTCGTCCGCCGCAAGGGCGAGGGGTCGGTGCTCGGCGGCCTCGGCAACCTGCTCGACGGCCGGGAATAGCGCCGGCCGCGGCGACTCGGTCCTTGAACCCGGCGAGCGCCGCGGGCTAGGCTTCCTCCATGCGCGCGCTCCTGGTGGTCGTTCCGTTCCTGCTGCTGGCTGCCTGCCAGCTCCAGCCCGAGCCGGCCCCGGCCGGACTGGACGACTTCGCCATCGAACTCGCCCCCGGCGAGCTCGGGCTCGTGAAGCTCCGCCCGGAGGATTCGCCGCCCGACTTCAGCCCGGGCTGGTACCAGCGCGACGAGCTGGCGGCCACGGTCTTGAACAGCCTCAGCTACCTGGCGGCCCCCTCCTCGCGCGGCTTCTTCCCCTACGGCCCGATCACCCACGAGCACATGGTGCGCTCGCTCGAGCGCTTCCTCGAGCTGATCGAGACCGCCCGCTCGGCCGAAGAATTCAACCAGTCGATCCAGGACGAGTTCGACGTCTGGATGGCCCGCGGCGGCCAGGACCGCGGCGACGTCCTCTTCACCGGCTACGGCCGGCCGATCCTCAACGGCTCGCGCACGCGCGGCGGTCCGTTCCAATTCCCGCTCCACGGCCTGCCCGACGACCTGGTGAAGGGAGCCGACGGCTCGATCCTCGGCCGGCGCACCGCCAGCGGCGAGACGGTCCCCTACTACAGCCACCGCGAGCTGCTCGACAACGGCCACCTCGAGGGGAAGGAGCTGGTGTGGGTCGACGACGCCTTCGACGCCTTCTCCGCCCACGTCCAGGGTTCCTGCCTGGTCGAGCTGCCCGACGGCAGCTTCCTCGAGCTCGGCTACGCCGGCAAGAACGGCCACGAGTACCGCAGCGTCGGCCTGGCGCTGGTCGATGAGGGCAGGATCCCGAGGTCCCAGCTGTCACTGACCGCCCTGCGCCAGTACTTCCGCGACAACCCGTCGGAGGTCGACCGCGTCCTGCCGATGAACCCCTCCTTCGTCTTCTTCCAGAAGAGCGAAGGCGGCCCCTTCGGCTGCCTCGGCCGCCAGGTCCTGGCCATGCGCTCGGTGGCCACCGACAAGGACGTCTTCCCGCGCGCCGGTGTGGTCTTCTGCGAGGTCCGGCTGCCCAGCATCGACCCCGGCGGCCAATTGGTGCAGCGGCCGCAACGCTTCTTCGCCGCCGACCAGGACCGCGGGGGCGCGATCCGCTCCGCCGGCCGCTGCGACGTCTTCCTCGGCACCGGCGAGGAGGCCATGGCCCGCGCCGGCCACGTCCTGGCCCTCGGCCGGATGTACTACCTATTCCTCCGCGACGCCCGAGCGCTCGGCTGAGCGGAGCGGAGGCCAGTACCTTGGGTGCCCTCCCTGGACACTCGACATTTGGGGCACTTTCGCCCAGAGGGTCCTGACCGGCGGATAAAGGGCTCTCCGCCCTGAGCCAGCGGTCTCGGCTCGAATCCAGGAGCCGAGATCGGTGAATTGCCGCCGCCACTCGCCGATTTCGGCGACGCGGAGTCGTGCAGGGAGCGGCGTTCTGGACGGGAATGATGGGGTCCACTGGCCAAGACTGGAATGGTGCTGCTGATCCAGCCCGCTCGGGCGGAAGGCGGATGGAGGCGGCCGTCCTCCGGTTCGTCGCGGCTCGAAAAACCCCGTCACCTGAGGGGAGAGGATCCGTCTTCGGGATGGAATCGACCCAGGAGCGAGAGACCCTCGCGAATCCGCACCGAGAACGTGGCGGACGATGACATGGAGACGGCCGCAGACACTCAACAGGAGGCCGAGGAGGACGACCCGGCGATCGCTTGGATGCGCGGGGCAGAATGTGCACCCAATGTCGAGGGGCGGGATCGAGCGGTCCGAATGGGCTTCCTCACGGGTGTGAGCGCGGTGGGGACCCTCCGCTGGCGCCGAGTCCGACGCCGCTGGGTGCTAATCGACCGTGATGCCGCCAAGATCCTGGTCCGCCCCACCCGGGAGGTGAATCGCTTCGTGGAGCGGAATCCGGGGCTCTTCCCAAGCGACTTCTGCTTCCGCCTCACGAAGGAGGAGTGGGACAAGGGCTGGCCCCGCTTCGAAGGGGGCAGGGAAGGATCCAAGGTCCCGGTTGCCTATTCCGAGGCCGGCTTGCTTCAACTGCTCCTGCTGGTGAGGCATCCGGGTCTGGTCGACCTGGTGCGCTGGCTGGCGGGCAGCGTTCGGCAGGTTCAGATCACGCCGCCGGAGGTGGCATGGCTGCTGGTGCCGCCGAGGGCGGCGAGGGGGAACGGGATGGAGGAGTGCTGAGGCTCAGCGGTAGAGCTGCGGAGCGCGGTCGCGGCGGATCTTCTCGAGGCTGGCGGTGGTGCCGGCGAATTCCTGGCCGGCGGCCCGGGCGCCTGGTTTGCGGCCGAGGGCGAGGGTGGCGAGCCACAGGACCAGGTT
>JACNJP010000185.1 GCA_014382465.1 Planctomycetota bacterium | reverse complement strand
CTCGAGCCAGCCGGACGGTGGGACGGCGATCCCCGCCCCAGCCGATGCCAGCCAGGCCCGGTTGCGCCGGTCGAGCGCCTGGCGCGAGCTCAGCACCGAGTCGCCGCCGCTGCGGTTCTTCACCGGGGCGAACTCCTCGGCGCGGTCGCACATCTGGACCACGGCCCGCGCCGCCAGCGGCAGGGCGTCGAAGACGAAGGTCTCGAACTTCACGCCGTCGCGCGCCACCGCGACCAGGCCGCCGTCCAGGGCGAGGACCTGCTTCCGCGCCAGGTGCAGCGGCAGGTCGGTCTCGGCCACCCGCTCGGCGAAGTCGAGGCCGAAGGCGTGGATGGCGATGTTGCCGGCCCGGAAGCGCAGCCCGCCGTCCTCCGCGCGCTGGCCGGCGAGGGCGTCGGGCAGGTCGGAGTACTCGATGCACGAGGCGACGCCGTCGACCAGAGCGACAAGGCCGACCTTCTCCTTGGCCTCGGTCTTCTCGACCACCTTGACCGACATCTCCGCCCCGTGGAGCAGGTGGTGGCCGAGGAAGGCCGGGTCGCCCATCCGCACCAGCGGGTTGTCCACTTGGCAGTAGAACAGCAGGTCGATCCCCGCCTGGCGCAGCTGGCGGAAAGCGCCGTCGGCGCGCAGCGCCCGGTAGAAGCCGCCGTGGCCGTCGGGGTTGCGGAACAGCCGGTCCGGCGACGCCAGCAGCAGCCCGCCGTCCGGGGCGAGGGCCGGGAGCGTGCCTTGGCAGACGAAGCGGACCGAGGCGCGGCCCAGCCCGAACCAGCTCCGCAGCTCGAAGAAGCGCTGGGTGCTGTCGTGGTTGTCGGGACCGGTCTGGATGATCCAGGGGACCGGGGCGCCGCTGCGCTGGCGCAGCCGCGCGACCTGCCCCGCCATCAACTGGAACAGGCTCGCGCCCGACACCGGAGCGAGCGGGAAGGCGCCCTTGGGGCCGTCGAAGCCCAGCCGCGAGGCCTGGCCGCCGGCGACGGTGCAGACCGCTACCCGGCCGGCGCGCAGCGCCTCCCAGCCGCGGGCGGCGGCCGCCTCGGTCTCCGGGCCCTCCAGGGTCGAAGGCGGCGCCAGCGGCGGCGGGCTCAGCTGGCCGGAGGCACCCGGAGGGCCGGCGCCAAGGGCCCGGCGCTGGCGGTCCAGCATCTCCCAGTCCACCTGGGCCAGGTCCCGGCACAGGCCATCGGTCGCCGCGCCGCCGGCGCGGGCCGCGGGCTCCAAGACCGAAATCAGGCCGCGCTCCTCGAGCGCGGCCTGGAGCCCGGACGGGATCGTCGGGGTCACGCCTCGTCCTCGGCGCCGATCTTGTCCAGGGCGTCCTCGAAGAGATGGACCAGGAGCTCGAGCTGCTTCTCCAGCATCACCTGGCGCCGCGTGATCTTCTCGACGATCGGCGGCAGCAGGGCCTCCAGCGTGTAGTTGTTGATCATGTTGATGATCTCGGCCCGGGAGGCGTCGGGCAGCTTGTGGAAGTGGTAGTGGTAGGCGTTGTCCAGCGTCTCCTGCGACTGGTGCAACGCGTCCTTGGTCAGCTCCTCCAGCTCCCTGGGGTCGTGCTGGATCTTGAACAGCTCCTTGCGGTAGCTGCGGAGCGCGTCGGCGAACTTCTGCTTCACGGCTGAGGGGGCCCGGCAATCCGGCCGGGCGCGGTCAATCCTGGCGGCGGAAGGCCAGGCAGACGTTGTGGCCGCCGAAGCCGAAGGAATTCGACAGGGCGGCCCGGAACGAGCCTTCGCGACGCTGTTCGGGGATGTAGTCGAGATCGCAGCCGTTGTCGACGTCCGGATTCTCGAGGTTCTTGGTGCCGTGGGCGACTCCGCGCAGCAGCGTCATGGCCACCACCACGGCCTCGATCGCCGAAGCGCCGCCGAGCAGGTGGCCGACCATCGACTTGGTGGAGGAGATCGCCGTGCGGCGGGCCGCCTCCTCGCCCAGGGCGATCTTGATCGCCAGGGTCTCCATCTGGTCGTTGAGCTGAGTAGAGGTGCCGTGGGCGTTGATGTAGTCGACCTCGGATGGGTCGATGCCGGCGTCTTCCATGGCGTACTGCATCGCCAGGGCCGGCCGCCGCCCGGTCTCGTCGGGGGCGGTGATGTGGCCGGCGTCGTCGCTCTGGCCGAAGCCGGCCAGCTCGCAGTAGACCTTGGCGCCGCGCGCGGCGGCGTGCTCCTCGGACTCGAGGACCAGGACCGCGCCGCCGTCGGCGAGGACGAAGCCGTCCCGGTCCCTGTCGAAGGGCCGGGAAGCCGCGGCCGGGTCGTCGTTGCGGGTGCTCAAGGCCCGCAGGCGGGAGAAGCCGGCCAGGGTGACCGGCATCAGGCAGGCCTCGGTGCCGCCGGTGACCACCAGGTCGGCGCGACCGTCGCGGATCTCGCGCATGGCGAGGCCGATGGCGTGTCCGCTGCTGGCGCAGGCCGAGGCGGTCAGGAAGCTGGGGCCGGCCAGCCCGAACTCGATCGCCACGTTGCCCGGCAGCGCGTTGGGCATCAGGTTGGGCACGTAGAAGGGGGTCACCCGGCGCGGTCCGCTCTCCCCGAGCACGTCGTGCCCGGCGAGGGTGGTGTGGATCCCGCCGATCCCCGAGCCGAGGATCGACCCCCCGCGGAGGGGGTCGAAGGAGCCCTTCGCGAGGCCGGCGTCGGCCATCGCCTCCCGGGCGGCGACGACGCCGATCTGGCTGAAGGGATCCAGCCGCCGCAGGGTTTGGCGGTCGAAGTGATCCTCGGCCAGGAAAGTCTTGCCGAACACCTCGCCGGCGATCTGGGTGCCCTGATCGCTGGTGTCGAAGGAGACGATGCGGTCGATCCCGCTCTCGCCCGCCAGCAGCCGGTCGAAGGTGACCTGGGCGCCGCTGGCGAGCGGCGTAATGGCTCCCACCCCGGTCACGACGACCCGGCGCTGGGTATTGGACATCCGATCCTCGGCGGTCCGGAGCCGAGCCGGGCTCAGCTACCGACCTTGGAGGTGATGTAGGTGACGGCGTCGCCGACGGTTTGGATCTTCTCGGCGTCCTCGTCGGGGATCGTGATGTCGAAAGCGCTTTCGAACTCCATCACCAGCTCCACGGTATCGAGGCTGTCAGCACCGAGGTCGTTGATGAAGCTGGTCTCGGGGGCCAGCTTGTCGCGCGAGGCACCCATGTGCTCGCAGATGATCTCGTAGACCTTCTCTTGGACGTCGCTCACTTCGTTCTCCAGAGGGGATCCGGGCGGGGTCGGCCGGGTCACAGTGAAACAGGCCCGGAGAAGTTCCGGCCTGCTGGGGGCGCAGATTGTAGGAGTGGCCTCAACCGAGGGAAAGCCCCCCGTCCACGACCAGCACCTGCCCGGTGACGTAGGCGCCCGCGGGGCCGGCCAGGAAGCGGACCGCCCCGGCGACGTCGGCCGGGCTGCCGGGCCGGCCGAGGGCGATCTTGGCGGTCATGGCCTCCCTGGCGGCCTCCGGGAGGCCCGAGGTCATGTCGGTCTCGATGAAGCCCGGAGCCACCACGTTGACCGTGATGCCCCGGCTCCCGAGCTCCAGGGCGGCCGACCGGGCCAGCCCGTGGAGGCCGGCCTTGGCGGCGCAGTAGTTCGCCTTGCCGGGGTTGCCGACGCAGGCGACCACCGAGCCGATCAGGACCACCCGGCCCGAGCGAGCCTTCATCATCGGCCGGGTGACGGCCTTCAGGAAGTGGAAGGCGCCGCCGAGGTTGGTCGCCAGGACCGACGCGAAGTCCTCCGCCGACATCCGGATCAGCAGGCCGTCGCGAGTGATGCCGGCGTTGGCCACCAGGCCGTCGACGCCTCCCCACTCGGCGATCACGGCGGCCACAGCGGCGTTGGCGGTCTGCGGGTCGGCGATGTCCCCTGCCAGCGGCAGGAAGACGCCGCCGGCCGCCTCGACCGCCTGGGCGGTGGCGGCGAGGTTCTCCAGCCGGGTGGCCAGGCCGGCGACCTTGGCGCCGTGGGCGGCCAGATCGACGGCGATCGCCTGGCCGATGCCGCGGGAGGCTCCGGTGACGAGGAAACGCTGCTCTTGGAGTTCCATCCGGGTATCGAGGCTGCTTCGGGCCGGGGAAAGGGTGCCTGGTGGTCAGGCGGAGGAGGCGAGCTGGTCCGGCAGGCCGTCCAGGGCGGCCGCCTCGTGGAGCGAGATCACCCGCGTGCCGCGAGCGATCTTGCGCGCCAGCCCGGCCAGCACCCGGCCAGGGGCGGGCTCGAGGAAGGGCGCGCCGGCGGCGGCCTCGGCCATGCCGCGGAAGGACTCCTCCCAGCGCACCGGCGCGGTCAGCTGCGCCATCAGGTTCTGGCGCAGCCGGGCGGGAACGGTCTCCGGTCGGGCGGTGGCGTTCTGCCACACCGGGCAGCTCGGCGGCCGGAAGGCGGTCTCCTCGAGGGCGGCGCCGAGCCGCTCGGCGGCCGGGCGCATGACCTCGCTGTGGAAGGCGCCGGCGACATTCAGCCGCACCGCGCGCAGAGCGCCGGCGGATTCGGCGCGGGCCTCGAAGACGTCGAGGGCGGCGAGCTCGCCGCTGACCACGGTCTGTCCCGGGCTGTTGAGGTTGGCCACCTGGCAGACGGCGCCGGTCTCGGCCTGGACCTCGGCGCACAGCCGCTCGAGAGCCTCGATCTCGCCCCCCATCACCGAGGTCATCGACGACGGTCGGGCGTCGCTGGCGTCCTGCATGGCCGAGCCGCGCAGGCGGACCAGCCGCAGGCCGTCCTCGAAGGAGAGGGCTCCGGCAGCCGCCAGGGCGGTGTACTCCCCCAGGGACAGGCCGGCGGCCATCGAGGGCTCGAGGGGGCGTCCGAGGCGGTCCTCGAGGGCGGCGAGGGCCGCCATGCTGCAGACGAAGATCGCCGGCTGGGCGACGTCGGTCTTGGTGAGCTCCTCCAGGGGACCCTCGAAACAGAGCTTCGACAGCGGCAGGCCGAGGATCTCGTCGGCCAGGGCGAAGCGCGCCTGGGCGGCAGGGCTGGCGGCGGCGAAGTCGGCGCCCATGCCCACGCCCTGGGCGCCCTGCCCGGGGAGCAGCAGGCCGGGGCCGCTCACCAGCGCACCCGCGCGCCCGCCCAGGTCAGGCCGGCGCCGAAGGTCGCCAGCACCAGGAACTTGCCCGGCTCGAGCTGGTCCTGCTCCCAGAGCTCCGAGAGGATGATCGGGATCGAGGCGGCCGAGGTGTTGCCCAGCCGGTCGATGTTGACGATGACCTTCTCGCGGGGGATCGCCAGCCGCTCGGTGGCGGTCTCGAGGATCCGGGCGTTGACCTGGTGCGGGACCACCCAGCCCAGCTCGAGCGGGTTCTGGCCTTCCATCGCCCACTCCATGAGTTCGGTCATCTTCTCGACGGCGAAGCGGTAGACCTCGCGGCCCTTCATCTGCAGCAGGTGGGTCCCTGCCTCGAGGGTCTCGAGCGTGATCGGGTGCTTGGCGCCGCCGTGCGGGCGGATGATGAGGTCGGCCCGCGAGCCGTCGGTGCCGAGCAGAATGTCCTCGATCAGGCCGCGCTGGCACACCGCGTGCGGCTGGAGCAGCACCGCGCCGGCGCCGTCCCCGAACAGCACGCAGGAGCTGCGGTCGTTCATGTCGGTGATGCGGGACAGCGCCTCGCCGCCGATCACCAGGACGTTCTGGTAGGTGCCGGCGGCGACGAACTGGGAGCCGGTCGAGACGGCGAACAGGAAGCCGGGGCAGGCGGCGCTCAGGTCGAAGCCGGCGGCGCGGGTGCAGCCGAGGGCGTCCTGGACGATGCAGGCCGTGGCCGGGAACAGGTAGTCCCCCGAGACCGTCCCGCAGATGATGAGGTCGACCTCCTCGGGGCCGACGCCGGCCCGCTCGAGCGCCTGCCTCCCGGCGGCGATGAACATGTCAGAGGTCGTCTGGCCGTCCGCGAGCCAGCGGCGCTCGCGGATCCCGGAGCGCTGCCGGATCCACTCGTCGCTGGTATCGAGGAAGGTGGTGAAGTAGTGGTTGTCGATCACCCGGTCGGGCACATAGTGCCCAACGCTGGCGATGCCAACGGGTACCGCCATCGGGCTAATCCCGCTCTGCCTCTTGAGAGGCGGAGTCAGGAGCCTCGGCGCCGATTGCTTCGATGATGTGACGGTTGACACCTGCTTCGATGTCGCCCCGGACCGCGCGGAGGGCCGGGGCGACGGCGTTGGCGTGGGAGCGACCATGCCCGATGAGGACAACGCCGTCCACGCCGAGGAGTGTAGCGCCTCCGATATCAGCGAAGTCAGCGGCTCCGAATAGCCGGCGGAAGGTCTGGCGGAGCTCGGCCGACTTCTCGGCCTGGCTCTCCCGGACCACGTACTCGACGAAACCCTCGACGACCTTCAGGATCATGTTGCCGACGAAGCCGTCGGTGACCAGCACGTCGGCGACGCCGGCGAACAATTCCTGGCCCTCGACGTTGCCGACGAAGGTCAGGGAGGACTGCTCCAGCATCGCGTGGACCTCCTGGACCGCCGGGCTGCCCTTGCCGGCCTCGCCGCCGATGTTCAGCAGCCCGACGCGCGGATTGGCGATGCCGTGCATGTCGTGGGCAAAGGCCGAGCCAGCCACGGCGTACTGGAACAGGTGGAGGGCCTTGGCCTGAGGATTGGCCCCGGCGTCGAGCAGCACGATCTTGCCCGCGGAGCCGGTCAGGACCACGGAGATCCCCGGGCGCTTCATCCCGGGGAGCATGCCCAGGCCGAAGGTCGCGGCGGCCACCGCCGCGCCGGTGTTGCCGAAGGAGATCAGGCCGCCCGCGTGCCCCTGCTTGACCGCGCCGACGCACAGGGCGATGGTCGACCGCGGTTTGGACTTGAGGGCCTTGGTCGGCTTCTCGTGCGATTCGACCACCTGGTCGGTGGCGAGGATGGCGGGGATGTCCACGATCCCGTGGGACCTCAGGCCGGCCTCGATCACCTCGGGGGGGCCGGCCAGCAGGAATTGGTCGGCCGTGAAATCGCTCTTCAAGGCGTCCGCGACGCCCTTGAGGATCTCTCCCGGAGCGTGGTCACCTCCGAGGACGTCAACGGCGATCCGCATCGCCCGGTCCTAGAACTCGTCCTTCTCGATCACCTCGCGGCCGGCGTAGTAGCCGCAGTTCTCGCATACGGTGTGCGGGCGGCCGCTGGAGCCGCAGCGCTCGCAGTCGCGCAGGGAGACGCTCGGCTGACGCTGACCGGCGCGGACCTTGTGCGCGCGGGAGTGGGAGTGCTTTCTCTTCGGATTGGCCATGACTCGACGAATTCGGGATCCTCGACCCGAAGCGGGCCCTGTATTGTCCCGATTCGGGCGCCCGGGTCAAGCGGGAGCCGCCCAGGACGCCTGGAGCGCCGCCACCGCCGCCTCCAGGCCGGCGCCCCGGCTGCCCTGGCCTTGGGCGAAGTCCGGCCGCCCGCCTCCCCCGCCGCCGACCAGGGAGCCGAAGGCCTTGGCCAGGACCCCGGCCTTGGCCCCGGACTCCGGCTGCCGGCAGAGGAACACAAAGGGCACGCTGGAGGCGTCGCCGCCGGTCAGAAGGACCACCGCCGGCACCCGGTCGAGGCCCTTGAGGCCGTCCGAGAGATCGCGCAGGCCGGGCCCGTCGATGCCGGCCAGGTGGTTCCAGGCGAACAGGACGCCGCCCGGGCCGACCGGGAGGGCGGCGCCGGCCAGATCGGCGACCACCTCGGCGGCGGCGGGCGCGTCGGCCTTGCGCGCGCTCTTGGCCTCCTTGAGCTGCTGGCGCAGGGCCTCGACCCGTTCGCCGAGCTTGTCGGCGGGCGCCTTCAGGCTGGCGGCGAGCTCTCGCAGGGTGGCCTGATCCTGGCGGATGGCGGCCAGGGCGGCCCAGCCGGCCACGGCCTCGAGGCGTCGCACCCCGGCCGCGAGGGCGCGGTCGCTGAGGACGCGGAAGGCGCCGATCTCCCCGGTGCTGGCGACGTGGGTGCCGCCGCAGAGCTCCTGGGAATAACCCGGCACGGTGATCACCCGCACCTCGGCGCCGTATTTCTCGCCGAACAGGGCCGTGACGCCCTCGGCCTTGGCCTGCTCCAGGCTGCTCAGGCGCTGCTCGACCGGCTGAGTGGCCATCACCTGGGAGCACACCAGGTCCTCCACCTCGGCGAGCTGCTGGCGGCTGGGCGCCTCCGGCTGGGTGTAGTCGAAGCGCAGCCGGTCGGGCGCCACCATCGAGCCGGCCTGGTTCACGTGGGACCCGAGCACCTGCTTGAGGGCCGCGTGGAGCAGGTGGGTGGCGGTGTGGTGGCGCTCGGTGGCCCGCCGGGCCTCGACGTCGATCCGGGCCCGGACCTGCATGCCCGGCTCCAGGGCGGCGGCGGCCCGGCCGGCGTGCAGGGAGTAGCCCTCCTCGGCCCGCGTTGCCCCGACCTCCAGCAGCAGCGATCCGTCGCCGGCCGCCACCAGCTCGCCGCGGTCGCCGGCCTGGCCGCCTCCTTCGGCGTAGAAGCAGGTGCGGTCAAGGACCACCTCGCCCTCCGCGCCGACGGCCAGGGAAGCCACCAGCCGTCCGTCCTGGACCAGGGCCAGAAGGAGCGCGTCGCACTCGAGGGCGGTGTAGCCGCGGAAGTCGGTGCGGACGGCGCCGGCGAGAGGCAGCCGGCTCAGCAGGGGTGCCGAGAGGACGGCGCGGCGGATGCGCGCGGCAGCGCGCGCCCGCCGGCGGTGCTGA
>JACNJP010000285.1 GCA_014382465.1 Planctomycetota bacterium | reverse complement strand
ACGAGGAGGACCAGGGAGCCGTTGCCGACGAGCTCCCGGCGCAGGCGCCAGCCGGGGTTGTCGAGCTCCTCCCCGACGATGTAGCAGCGCAGGTCCTCCGGCAGCCGCCGGCCGGGGAGACCGACCGGGACCGAGACCCTTCGGCCCTGGACCAGGACGGCGTCGATCTGATCGGTCCCGGCGGTCACGGGCAGAAGGACCGGAACGCCCTCCGGAGAGCTCCACACCGACAGCCAGCCGTCGCCCCTCGGCAGCTGATCGAACACCAGGCTCTCGCCGGTCCGGCCGCGGAGGTGGAAGGCCAGGCCGCCGTCGAGGTAGAGGTCGCAGCGGACGTCGCCCACGAATCCGGCGCCGGTCATCGGGTCCTGCGGCCGCACGGTCAGCTTCCCGAGCGGCGGCAGCTTGAAGACCGGGTGGGTGTCCGCCGGTCCCAGCTCGAAGGTCGCGAGGGTCTCCGCTCCGTCCAGGACCGAGAGCTGGAGCGGGATGTCCGGAAGGCCGGAGAGGGTGAAGCTCCCTTGGGCGGCGGTCAGGGCCAGGGTGACCCGCTCCATCCCGGGCTCGGCCGCCGAGGACGGCGCCCGCAGGTCGAGCGCCAGGCCGGCCGGCACCGGGGTGCCGTCGTCGAACAGGAGCGTGCCCGTGACGCTGCGGCTGCCGAGGGCGGTGCGCAGGGTCCGCCGGAAGGACCCGCCGGGAGGCAGGAGGTCCCTGCCAGTGGGCGACAGATTGAAGCTGGCGCCGTCGGGATCGCCGAGCTCCAGGCTCCAGGAGACCTGGGCGCCAGCCTCCAACCGCAGGCGGGCGACGCCGTCGGCGCCGGTGGAGACCCGGTCGGGGGTCCCAGGGCGGACGCCGGCGGTCCGGCGGGCGAGAGCCGCGCTGAAGTCATCGAAGGGCGGAACCAGGCCCAGGTCGGCCGAGACGCGGATCCCCGGGACCGGTTTGCCGGCGTGGTCCAGCAACTCCAATTCGACCGAGACCAGCTCCGGCGCCAGCTGCCAGGTCCAAGCCCGTCCTGGCCGCAGCCCGGCGGCCGGAACCCGGCGGACCTCGCGCACCACGGCTCCGTGGCGGAGGGCGGAGAAGGAGAGCTGGACCGAGCCGAGGTCGGCGGGCAGGGCGAGCTCGAGCTGGCCGGCCGCGTCGGTCCAGCCACGGCCGGTCACCTGGACCTCGCCGCGCCTGCGGGCCAACTCGGCCCCGAGGCCGAGGGCCGGGCGGCTGACGAGCCACTCCACTTCCACGCCGGTGGCCGGCGCGGTGCCGCCTTGGAACACCTGCAGGTGGGCGGGAAGGTCCCGCTCCAAGGCGACGTCGGCGACCCCGCCGGGGTCCCGGTCCATGGCGACGAAGCGCGCTTGGAAGCCATCGGCCACCACCAAGACGCCGCGGCTGGCGCCAGGGAAGGGGTTGGCCGCGTCGAGGACGCCAGGCGCCGAGGACGGCAGCTCGGTGAAGCGGCCCAGCTCGTCGAGTTGGTGCTCCCGCTCCGAGCTGACGAAGAACCGGGCGCCCGCGATCGCGGCGCCGGCGACCGGATCGTAAGCCCGGAGCCGGAAGCGTTCGGGGACGACCTCGACCTGGATCTTGAGAGGTCCTGGTTCCCGCCGCTGGGCGTGGATCAGGACCTCTCCTTCCCCGACGCGACTCACGTCCCGGCCCAGGCCCCGCCAGAACACGGTGACGGTGAAGTTCCGGTCATCGGGCAGCAGGAAGCCGGCGATGCCGCTGGCGTCGGTGATCCGGTTGGAGGCTCGCGCTCCCTGCTCCACCCACACCGCCACGCCGGGCACGGGACGGTCGTCGAGGTCGACGATCTGGATCTCCTGGTAGCCGACCCCGCGCTCCAACTGCAGGTCCAGGGCGGCGCCCACCGCCTGCTCCGAGAGCGACACCCGCCGCCCGACCCCGAGGTCCGGAGCCAGGACGAACAGGCTGGTGCGCTGCGGATTCCAGCTCGGGTCGAGCTGGATCGAGTAGGCGCCGCCGGCCGGCACCGGGAAGACCGCCAGCACCTTGCTGCTGGAGGCGACGATGCTGGCACCCGGGACCGGTCTGCCGCTCAGGTCCGTGACCAGCCCGGTCCAGTGCCAGGGATCGGGCAGCTCGGGCGCCACCGGGACCTCGAGCGCCGTCCGGGCGCCTTCGTCCAGCAGGATCTCGGGCGCGGCCGCGACCTCGGCGGAAGCCGGAACCAGCTCGGTCTCGGGCCTCAGGTCCGGGTCGGGCGTCCCCTCCACCGGGGCCAGGGCCAGCAGGCCGCCTTCGGGAGCGGCCTCCGGCTTCATCAGGTACCAGGCCGCCCCGCTGACCAGGGCGACCGCGGCCACGGCGGCGGCGGCGGTCGCCAGCGACCGCGGCGCCGGCAACGAGAGGCCGAAGGCCAGGCCCATGGCATCGCGCCAGCCGCTGCCCAGGCGCTGGGCGACGAGGTCACGCAGCTCGTTGACCGCGCGGCTGACCCGCTTGCGGGCCGCTTCCTCGGTGATCCCGAGCTCCTTCCCGATCTGGTCGAAGGACAGCTCCCGTTCGAAGCGGAGGAGCAAGGGGTCGCGGTGGGCGTCCGGCAGCCGCATCACCTCGTTGAGCATGAGCCGCTCGATCTCGACCTTCTGCGCCGCCTCGGCGACCTGGTCGACCTCGAGTTCGCCGGCGGCTCGCAGGTGATCGGCCTGGGTTTGAGTCCGCTGGGCGGCCAGGCCCAGGTTCCGCCGGTGGTTGGAGGCCAGGTTCCGGAGGATCTGGGCCAGCCAGGCCCGCATGGCCTCAGGGCGGCCCGGCGGCCGGCGCAGGCTGCGCTCGAAGGCGGTCTGGACCAGGTCGTCGGCATCCGAGCGGTTCCTGACCAGCCGGTAGGCCAGCTTCGTCAGCCACTCGCGGTGGCTGAGCATCTCCTCGATCTGGGCAGTGCTGATGGTGGGCGGATTCATGCTGAAAACCGTTTCGGCCGTCTGCCGGGGCCTGGCCAGGGCGAATGTCCTGGCGATCCAGGCAGAATAGGTCTCCTAATGCAGACACCCGAGAAACCTTGTTGTGACCGAAATACCCGGAGGTCCTCTGGCCGGAGGCGGGTAGATCGGGCTCCCCAGCGGCGAATTCGGGTCCTACGAAGGTACCAGCGTCACCGTGATGTCGCCGCAGCCGCTGACGTCGTCCCAGGTCCCGGAGGTCGGCGTGAGGACCACCGCAGGGCCGCCGGGGCAGCAGGTCGAGGCGCCGGAGCTCATCGGCGCGCTGCCATCGACGTCCGTGGTGTCGGTGCCGCCGACATCGCCGCCGAAGACGGCCCGGGCCGTGCCCCCCTCGCCGGCGGGCGGGCGGTAGAGGGTGAAGCTGTAATCCACCGAGCAGTCATCGTCGGAGACGGTCGAGGAGCAATTGAGGATCCGGTTGGGCATGAGGATTCGAGGTCGGGACTGGGGGGGAGATATTCCACCCGCGAAGGGATCCAATCTAGCTCGACTCCAACCATGGCGGGAGCGGTTCTCCGGAATTCGAGAGCCGCCCGGGCGCGATGCCCGGGCGGCGAGGGGTCCGACTCAGGGAGCCAGACCGTCCATATCAGCCAATCACCTCGGCCAGGCCGTTGGTGAAGGTCAGGCTGCCGAGGTCCATGGCGTGGAGCCAGACCGAGACGCCGGTGGTGCCGGCCGGGACCGGAGCGGAGAAGCTGGCGGCGCCCGAACCGTTGGCGGTCATCGCCGGCAGTTCGGTGTAGGGCGGAGTCAGCAGCAGGTTGCCCCACGGGGTGGTGGTCGGGCCGCCGCCGCGGAGCGAGTAGCCGTGGCGGACCGTGCCGCCCGCGGTGCAGTTCGTGGCCGAGATGGTGACGGTGCCACCCGCGACCAGACCAGAGACCGCCAGGGTCGGGCCGGCCGGGCCGGTCTGCTCGACGTACAGGTTCATCAGGCACCAGTTGCCGCCGGTCGTCGAGACGTCGATGTCGACGCGGTCGAAGGTGCCGCCGGTCATCTGGTAGAACTGATCACCGCACAGGGTGAAGGTCGAGGAGCTGTGGGTGTAGATCAGGTTGCCACCCGAGTAGAACTGGAAGACGCCAGGGCCGACCCAGTCGCCGATCATCGTGCCGAACTCGGTGACCGGGCCACCGAAGTCGATGGAGACGTACATCGAGTCAAAGGAGGCGGTGCCCGAGGCGTTGATGATGGTCGGGACGGTGCCACCCGTTCCGATGCCGGCCGCCAAGGCGTAGCCACAGACCTGGGTGTTGTAGACGCCCGCGGCCGCGGCCTTCGGTGTCATGGTCAGGGCGGCCATGGTCGCCCCACCATTGGTTCCGGCGGCGTTGAGGGCCGCGGTGGTGGTCGCCCCGAGGGGCAACGCGTCCATGTCGATCTGGGAGTGAGCGACGGTCATGCCGGCGACCTCGGTGACCACTTGGGCCGAGACCGGGACAGCGAAGGCCGTCAGAGCGAGGGCAGAGAGAGCAAGGATTCGCATCGGAGAAAGGCTCCTTGGAGGTTCAGGGGATTGGGGTGGCCCCTGCGGGGCCGACCGCCTCGGGGAAGGCACCTTCGAAGATAAGGGCGATCCCGCCGATCTGGCAAGGCCATTGACCAGGAAATCCAGTTCCCCGGCGCTGTACCCTGGGCGCCAGGACCCATGGACCCCGCTCCGAACCTCGAGACCTTCCCCAACCCCAGGCCCGGCAAGCACTTCCTGGTCGAGTCGGTGACCCCGGAATTCACCTGCCTGTGCCCCAGGACCGGCCAACCTGATTTCGCCACCCTTTGGCTGCGTTATGTCCCGGGCGAGCGCTGCTTCGAGCTCAAGTCCTTCAAGCTCTACTTGCGGGGCTACCGGGACGCAGGCCACTTCCACGAGGACGTGACCAACCGCATCCTGGCCGACCTGGCCGCGGCGGTCGAGCCGGGCTGGATGGAGGTCCGGGCCGAGTTCCACGTCCGCGGCGGCGTGGCGACGACCGTGACGGTCCGTCACGGCGAGCGGCCGGCCGGCCTCGACGGCATCGAGCGCGCGGCCTGGCCCGGCCCCCGCGCCGGCTGAGTCCGGCGCGGCCGCCGCCCTCAATCCGGGCTGGCGGGGGCGCGCTCGGCCAGCACCAGCCGGGGGCCGCTCCCGATCAGGAACAGCAGCGGGTCCTCGCGCACGACGAAACCGGCCTCGGCCGCCAGGGCCCTGACCTCGCCGCGGGACAAGGTGCTCTTGAGGCGCCGCTTGCTGCCCAGCCGCCGACGCAGACGCCGCGTCCAGCTCTTGACCGAGTCGTGGTCGAAGTAGCTGAACAGGGCCCAGCGGCGCGCCACCCGGAAGACCTCGCGGAGGTGCTGGCGGCGGACCTCGGGATCGACCAGGTGGTGGTTGAGGCGCATCGAGAACACCAGCTCGACGGCCCCGTCGGCCATCGGGATCTGGTGTCCGAAGGCGCGCAGGTGGCCCAGCGCCGGGCTGCCGCGGAACAGCGAACGGCTCAACTTCAGCATGTCGCCGCTGAAGTCGGACTCGACCACCCGGGCGCCCTGGCCGTGCAGCATCGGCAGGTAGCGGCCCCAGCCGCACGGCAGGTCGAGGGCGCTCTCGACGGGCCCGACCCGGCGGAAGAAGCGCTGCAGCAGCCCGCGCTCGCGCCGGTCGCTGAACTTGCGGTGGAGCTTCTCGTACTCCTCGAGGTATTCCTGCGCGCCCTCGGGAGAGTCGTATTCGGCGAGACGGTGGGGGAGGGTCAAGGGACTGGCGGGATGCGGCGGCCGAGGTTGACGGCCATCAGGTAGGAGGCGATGCGGCGCAGCTTCTGCGGCAGGCGGCCCCGGCCGCGCACGGTCGAGAGCGGCGGGGCCCAGCCGGCCTCGGCGGCGTAGGCTAGCAGGCAGCGCTCGGTCTCCTCCACCGACAGGAGCGAGTCCGCTCCGGAGAGGTCGACCAGGTCGAGGCTCCGGATCCGGCGCGGCGACGGCCCCGGCCAGCGGCAGGCGTACGGGGCGTCCAGCCAGGCGATGTCGCCGTCGGGCAGCAGCAGCAGGTTGCGCAGCTGCATCCGGAAGTGGCCGAAGCCAGCGCCGTGGAGCCGGGCGGCGGCGCCGCCGGCGGCCGCCGCGAGCTCCAGGCGGCGGTCCCGGCCGATGGCGGGGTCGAGCCACAGGCGCCGCAGGTCGCGCGCGCCGGGCAGGTCGCCGGTCACCAGCAGCGAGCTGCGCAGCAGGCCGCCGCGGCGGTCCTCGGCGCAGGCCAGGGCCGGCACCACCGGCAACCCGGCGGCCTGGATGCACCTGAGGGCGCGCCATTCGCGGAGCGCCCGGCTGCGGCCCAGCCAGGCGAACACCCGGCGGCGCGGCGGGACCCGGTAGAGCTTCCACCAGAGGCCCGGCTCGGCGCTGCGGTCGAAGACCAGCAGGGTTTCGGCCTCGTCCTTGACCCGGCGACCGTCGCGGAGTGCCCGGCGCAGGCCCTCCGCCACGCCGAGGGGCAGGCGCCCCTGCTCCTGCGAGAAGCGCGCCGGCAGATCCTCAGCCACCGACCGGCCGCGCCTTCCGACCCGCCTTGCGGATCAGCACCAGGTTGCGCGTGTAGATGATGAAGCCCAGCGACTGGCCGACGATGAACACCGGGTCGGCGATCGCCACGGCGTAGGCGAACAGCAGCCCGGCGCCGCCCAAGGAGAGCCACCAGAAGGCGTAGGGCATGACGCTCTCGCCGGCCCGCTCCGAGGCGATCCACTGCACCACGAAGCGCGCCATGAAGACCGCCTGGCCGACCAGGCCGAGGACCACCAGCCAGTTCAGGTTGCCGCTGAACTTGCTCCACCAGGCATCCAGGATCTCAACCATCGGTCACTCCCCGCCGGACTCCTCGGCGATCTCATACCCCAGGTGCCGCTTCTGCATCCAGGTCACGGCCTTGACGTCGGCGAGCCCGACCCACAGCCGGTTCCAGACGCCGTACTTGGAAACGCCGCGGGTCCGCGGCCGGTGGTTGACCTCGGTCTGCTCCACCCGCCGGGCGCCCTGCATGCGGGCCAGGGTCGGCAGGAAGCGGTGCAGGCCGGTGAACAGCGGCATCTCGCGCACGAAGCGGGTGCGGAACACCTTCAGCGAGCAGCCGGTGTCGATGGCGTCGTCGCCGGTGCGCCAGCGGCGGTAGCCGTTGGCGAGCTTGGAGGACCAGCGGCGGACGAGGCTGTCGTTGCGCCGGGCGCGGACGCCCAGCACCACGTCGGCGTCCTTCTCGCGCTGCAGCTCGAGCAGCCGCGGGATGTCGGCCGGGTCGTTCTGGAGGTCGGCGTCGAGGGTGACGACGAGTTCGCCGCGGGCGGCGCGGAAGCCGGCGGCGAAGGCGGCGGTCTGGCCGCGGTTGGCTGCGAAGCGCAGGCCGCGGACGCGCGGGTCGGCGGCGCCGCGGCGGGCGATGATCTCCCATGACCGGTCCCGGCTGCCGTCGTCGACCAGCAGCAGCTCCCACGACGGGGGGCCGTCGCCGAGGGCGGCGCGGATCTGGTCGATCAGGTCGGGCAGGTTCTCCTCCTCGTCGTAGACCGGAACGACGAGGCTGACGGCGGGGTGGTCGGCCATGACCCCGGCCATTGTCCGCCCTGGGAGGCCAGCTCTCAAGGCGGGTCTGGATTCCGCGGCGAAAGGCTCAAGCCGCGCGGGGGAGGCGGCCGACAGAGGGGCTGTGCCTGATTCTCCGATTGGCCGCCCGCCCGGCACGCGTCTCGGTCTCCTCAACCATGCGCGCCGGGCGGGCAGCCTCCTCCTCTTCCTCTCGGCGCCGCTGCTGCTGGCGACCTACCGGGTGGCGCCGGTCCAGGGGGCGAGCATGGAGCCGACCCTGCACGACGGCCAGACGGTGTGCTACCAGGCGCTGCCGAACTCGCTGCTGATGCTCGGCCGCGGCGACCTGGTGGTCTTCGACTCCCCGATGGACCCGGGCCACCGCTACGTCAAGCGGCTGGTCGGCCTGCCGGGCGACGAGCTGCGCTTCGAGTACGGGCTGCTGCGGGTCAACGGCCTGGCGCTCGGGCTGCCCGAGGGCGCGGTCGATTCCGCGCTGGTCCTGAGCACCCGCGTCCCGGAGGGCTGCTTCTTCGCCCTCGGCGACCACGGGGCGGTGTCCTACGACTCGCGGCGCTTCGGCGCGGTGCCGCTCGACCACCTGGTCGGCCGGCTGATCTACGCGCTCCCCTGAACGGCGACCACCGGGTTGCAGAGGCGGCCGAGGCCCTCGGCCTCGACCACCAGCTGGTCGCCGGGGAAGATCGGCGCCACTCCGGCGGGGGTTCCCAAGAACACCAGGTCCCCGGGCACCAGCGGACACCAGCGCGAGATCTCGGCCAGCGCCGCCGCCGGCGACCAGATCAGGTCGGCGAGGCTGGCCTCCTGGCGCAGTTCGCCGTTCACCAAGCCGCGCAGGGTGATCGACGCCAGCGGCGGCATGGCGGCCGCCGGGATCCACTCCGGCCCGAAGGGGCCGAAGGTGGCGAGGTTCTTGCTCCGCAGCCACGGCCAATGGCGGTCGCGGGCCCGGCCCCGCTGCTGACGGGGGGGGGCGTCGTTGCCGGGGGGGTAGGGGGGGATCGCGGGGGGCGGCCCCCCCGCGCCGGGCCCGGGCCGCCGGCCGCCCGGGCGGGACCCCCCCCCCGGCGCCCGGGGCCGCCGGGGGGCGGGCCCGCGGGGGGGGCGCGGC
>JACNJP010000194.1 GCA_014382465.1 Planctomycetota bacterium | reverse complement strand
GGACGAACAGAACGTTCGGCGAGCCCGGCGCCGGCGCCGGGCGGAAGATCGCCGACAGCGCCAGGGGCAGCGCGGCGAGGATCAGCAGCGAGACGAGCGCCGCCGGCCGGCCGAAGAAGCGGCAGCCCCAGCGGATCAGGGGGATCCCAGGAAGCCGCCGGTCGCGCAGCAGCTCGCCCGCGCCGGCCAGGGCGAGGGTCAGGGCCCCGGCCGCCGCCGCCCGCTTCCAGGGCAGCTGCCGCGACCAGAAATCCAGCTTCAGCCACCCCAGCCCCGGGTCGTCCCAATTCTGGGTCGAGATCTCGAGCCACGACCACCAGCCCGCCACCACGCAGAAGGCGAACAGGAAGCCGCTGGCCGCAGCCGTCAGGCAGCGCAGGACACGGAGAGGCTCTTTGGGGGGGCTCAAGAGGAGGCGGGGCGGGGGAGAGCCGATTCTAGGACATTTGGAACGGCGGCACCTCGACAGGCCCTCGCCGCCCTGGCGGCCTTCCCCCTCCCGGCGAGGCTTGCGATACTGCGCCCATGGCCCAGCTCGACCCCGATTTCCTCGCCATCCTGCGCTGCCCGCTGAGCCTGGCCACCCTGATCCAGGACGGCGACTGGCTGGTCTCGACCGACGCCGAGACCCGGCGCCGCTACCGCATCGACGACGGCATCCCGGTGCTGCTGATCGAGGAGGCCGAGGAGATGGCGGTCGACGACTGGAAAAAGGTGGTGGCCGGCGCCGCCCGCCAACCGTGACCCTGTTCGCCAAGATCCTGGCCGGCGAGATCCCGGCCGACTTCGTCTACCAGGACGAGCTGGCGGTGGCCTTCCGCGACATCTCGCCGCAGGCGCCCTTCCACGCCCTGGTGATCCCCCGCAAGCCGCTGACCAGCGTCGCCGCCGCCGAGCAGGAGGACGCCGGCCTGCTCGGCCACCTGCTGCGGGTGGCCGCCAAGATCGCCGCCGACGCCGGGCTCGACGAGCGCGGTTACCGGGTCGTCACCAACGTCGGCGAGGACGGCGGCCAGACCGTCGAGCACCTGCACCTGCATGTGCTCGGCGGGCGGGCCATGTCCTGGCCGCCGGGCTGAGCGGAGGACGGCCAAGAAGAACGCGCCGGCCCCTCGCGGGACCGGCGCGCTCCGGCGCCGAAGGCGGGTGGACTCAGCCGCCGAACAGGCCCTTGGTGCGGCGCTTGCCGATCGGGGCCTCGTCCTCCCACACCGCCAGGCCGGTCTTGATGTCGGTGAGGGTCATCTTGAAGATCACCACCGACTCCTTGGTGCGGCCCTCCTCGGCGCTCATCTTGATCACCGAGCCGCTCAGGCTGATGTCGGGCAGGCGCACCGTGCGGGCCTGGTTGTAGCTGTTCTCCTCGAACATCGGGTCGTTGATCTCGCGCACCTCCTTGGTGCCGGTGTCCTCGGGGCCGCCGGCGCCGAACTTGACCGCGGTGGTGGTCAGCACCTTGCCCGACTTGTTGAGCGAGATGCGCACCTTGTCGGTCATCACCTTGGTCTTGAGGTTGGCGGAGGTGTAGTTGTCGATGTCCTCGAGGGCCAGGATCACCTTGCCGTCGTCGTGCTTGGCGAGGCCGGAGGCATCGAGCGCCCCGGACTGCAGCATCGACTGGATCAGGATCTCCGAGGCCTCGCTGAAGTCGTCGTAGGTGATCGAGTCGACGTCGCGGATGCCGCCGGTGCCGGGGTCGTAGACCTCGGTGTTGGAGCTGCAGGCGGCCAGCAGCAGGGGGAGGGTCAGCAGTGCTTGGATCTTCATCTTGGATTCCTCCTAGTTCTCGCTGCGGAGCTGGAGCTTGAAGCGGTAGGCCGCGGGCGCGGTGGCGGCGCTCTGCAGGGTGGTGCTGGCGCCGGGCATGAGGTGGATGGTACGCGGCGCGGAGCCGGGCGAGGCCAGGACGCGGCCGTCGGCGTCCGCCCAGACGAAGCCGGCGCGGAAGCGCAGCTCGGAGGCGGTGGCGTTGCGGAGCTCGACCACCGCCATCGGCAGGTCGCCCTCCATGGTGGAGTCGACCGCGATCACGGACAGGCCGGAGCGGACGCCGTAGTCCTGCATCTCGAGGACGTAGGGGACGCCGCCCGGGGTGAACTGGATCATCTCCTCCTCCGCCGAGGCGCAGGAGACCAGCAGCGGCGCGGCCAGGACGGCCGCCGCCAGCAGGGTGTACTTCAGAATGCTTCTCATGGTTGGATTCCTCCGGAGCCGTAGTCGAAGCCGGCCTGATGGACGGACAGGTGGCCGCGGCCCACGCTGCGCGCGTAGATCACCGCCACGTCCTTCCCGGCCAGGTCGACCGTGATGGGTTGCGCCCCTCCGTCGGAGAGGCTGAGGTGCAGCAGGCCGTCCTCCGGCATCGGCAGCACCAGGAATTGGAAGTCGGCGGCCAGCGTGCGCCAGCTGCGGTCGTCGGCGCGGTTCATCGCCGACTTGTAGAGCAGGCCGCCGAGCTTGGCGACCAGGCCGAGCAGGTCGTCCTGGTTCTTGGCGATCTTCTCGACCTGGTTGGTGGCGGTCTCCTGGACCACCAGCCGCAGCAGCTCGCGCGTCAGCACGCCGGGGTAGCGGCGCTCGAACTCGTAGCGCATGACCATCTCCATTTCGGAGACGCGCTGGCTGCGGAATTCGCCTCCCGCATCGTCGCGGACCACCAGCGCGGCCGCCGGACCGCGGGCGCCGCGCAGCACCGGCAGGGCGAAGAAGGCGTGGTCGAGCAGGTCGCTGGCCTCGTTGGTGCCGCGGCCGAGGACCGCGCGGATGTAGCCGTAGGGAACATGGACCTCGACCGACTCGACCACCGGCGCCATGCCGTTCTCGAACAGCACGTAGACCCAGCCGGCGGGCTCGGCGGCCGCCTGGGCGCGCTCGAGCTCCTCGACGACGTAGCGGTTGTCCGGCACCATGCTGGCCAGGTTGCGCAGGTCGACCACCGCGCTCTCGTTCGGGTCGTCCTTCACCCGCCGCAGCACCGCCTTCACCAGCAGCGCGTAGGGATTGACGAAGCCCTGGTACGACTCGGGGTAGGCGTCCGCTCCCTGCAGCCAAGGCAGGTCCTCGCGCACCCGCGAGTCCGAGACGAACACGCCGTAGTCGGGCTGGACGCCCTTCTTCGAGCCGGCGCGGTCGGTGGCCTCGGCGTCGGAGGAGAAGCGGCGGATCGCCGAGTCCTGGGCCTCCTCGACCCGGCGGGCCTCCATCAGCGCGCGGTCGAGGTCGCGCTCCATCAAGGCCGCGATCGCCTTGTAGCAGTTGAGCAGCACCCGGTCGTGGACGTAGCCCTCGTAGGGCAGGGCCTTCTGGTTGGTGGCCAGCGCCTTGGCCTCGCCGGCGGTGGCCCGGGCGCTGATCGTTGCGCGCTCGCCGAAGCCCTGGTTGATGACGGTCTCGGCGTCCTGGAGCGCTTCGTAGGCGTTCTCGTAGCGCCCGGCGTCGAGCAGGATCTTGCCGCGCTCCAGGTTCCAGATCACGGCGTCGTCGGCGAACTTCATGGTGCCGGCCTCGGCGTTGAACTGGACCTTCCAGTGGCTGCGGTAGCCCTCCTGGATCAACCGCGCCGCTTCCTGGAGCTCGCCCCGCCGATAGCGGCGGTAGATGTCCCCGATCTCGTCCTCGTAGCTCGTCGTGACCGAGCTGCACGACGCCCCGGCCCCGGAGATCAGGGCGAGGGGAAGGAGGAGCAGGCCACGGAAGAGCATCGCAGGCATCGTAAGGCGGTTTCTTTAGGGTGCCTTCCTGTGATGTTCCAAGTGCACGTCACATGTCCCGACATCCTCGTGGCGGACAGGCCCCTGGTTTTTCCACGATCCTTCTTCAGTCGGGCCCCGGGGAACCGCAAAAGGGTCCTGGAACGACTCGGCGACTGGGGGGGTATCCGGGCCGCTCCAATGGGCATTCGCAAGCTGCGTTTACGGGCAGCGTTCTTCCTCCGAGCGGAGAGTTTCCGCGGCATGTTGGGGCGGCGTCTTCGGGCGCCGCCCCGTTTCCTTCCTGGCGCCGGGCTCTCGGGTCGGAAGCCTTTGCCCCCCCTACCTATCTGAACCCCCTCCCTACCTATCTATGGGAGGAACGCGATCTCGCCGTGGCGGACCACCGCCTCCAGGTGCCGCGGCGCCGATTCCGCGCCCAGCGACAGGCGCAGGGGGCGGAGGAACAGGCGGTCCACGGTGTGGAGCAGGGTCCGGGCCCCGTGGGTGGTGCTCCCTCCCCTCTCGAGGAGGAGGTCGTGCACCTGGGCGTCCAGCTTCAACACGATCCCCTGCTCCTCCATCTCGGAGATGAGCCGCCCGAGCCGGCGTTCCAGGATCACGACCAGGTCGGCGGGCGAGAGGGCGGTGAAGCAGGCGGTGGCGTCGAGCTGGGCGAGGAGGCGCGGAGGCAGCACCTCCTGCAGCACCTCGGCCGGCTCACGGCTGGCCAGCACCAGGGTGGCGTGCTCCATCGCCGCCCGGTGGCCGACCGGCGAGTCAAGGTGCCCCTCCTCCAAGCCGGTCGCCAGGACATCGAGGAAGGCGGGAGCCGCCCGCTCGGCGTGGTCGAGGTAGATCAGGGACCAGGGCGCCCTCCGCAGCCTGGCGACCAGCACGCCCTCGCGGCCGAACCCGTGGGCGCCGGGATCGCCGGTGAGCTCCGCCAGGCTCTCGGCCCCGTTGTACTCCTCCATGTCGAGCCGCAGCACGCGCTGCGGCAGGCCGTAGAGGTGCCCGGCGAGCTCCCGCGCGAGCCCGAACTTCCCGACGCCGGACGGTCCGAGCAGCAGCAGGCTGACGCGCGGCCCGTACTCCGTGATCCGGCCGGCCTGGACCGCTCGCACCACCTGTTCGACGGCGGCGGTCTGGCCGACGATGGCCGACGAGAGCGCCTCGCCCAAGCCGGCGACGACCTCCCGGGGGCCGGCCAGCACCCGGGCGGCCGGGATCCCGCTGGCGCGCGCCACCGCGGCGGCGATCTCGCCCGCGCCGATCTGCCGCGGCGGCTGTCGCGACTCCACCTCCCCCGCCTGGTGGAAGTCTTGCCGCGGCGCCAGGCCCGCCAGCACCGGCTGGGCGCAGGCCTGGTCGAGCAGCTCGATCGCCTTGCCCGGCAGGCGCCGGTCGGGGAGGAAACGCGCCGACAGCACCAGCGCCGCGCGCACCGCCTCCTCCAGGATCTTGACCCCGTGGAAGGCTCCCTGCTCCAGCCCGACCTGGTTGAGGATCCGCAAGGCCACGCCAGCGGGCGGCTCCTCCGCCTCCACCGCCACCAGCCGGGCGGTCACCGCCGGCTCCTGGCTCTCCAGCCAGGACCAGCCTCCCGGAGTGGTGGAAGCCACGCAGCGGATCTTGCCGCGCGTGATCGCCGCCCGGACCGGCGCGTCGATGCCATCCTCGTTGTCATCCAGCAGGTGATCCAGGTCGCGCAGGAACAGGACGACGCGCGGGTCCTGCCAGGCCTCCTCGAGCAGCCGCGAGACCTGCTCGGGCGCCGGCGGTCCGGTCCGCAGGCCGAGCCGCAGCGAGTCGGGGCAGAGCTCCACCAGCCGCAGGCTGCGAAGGCGCTCCAGGCCGCCCTGGGCGCGCATCAGCGCCGCCAGGCCGCGGACCAGCGCTCCCTTGCCGATCCCCTCCTCGCCGACGATCACCGGGCAGTCGCCGCACTCGAGCCGCACCATGATCGCCGCCAGCGCGGTCTCCCGGCCGATCACCGGCACGTCGCGGCTGGCGGCCTCCTCGCTGAGGTCGAAGCCGAACCGCAGCAGCGGGTCGGGGTCGTGCTGGGTGTCCTCGCCGACCTGGCGGAGGAGCAGCTCCCCGACCTCCAGCCGCAGGCCGTCGAAGCTCCGGGCGCGGAGCGAGCGCAGGATGCGGGTGGTCGCCGCGCGCGGTTCGTCCAGGATCGCGACCATGAGCTCGATCGGGCCGAGGTGGTCGCGGCCGCAGCGGGCCGCCGCCAGCAACGCGGCGCCTTGCACCCGCTCCAGCCGCGGCGTCACGACGAATTCGCTGTTGGCCGGCCGCTGCGGGTCGGTCCGCAGCCAGCCGCGGATGACGCGCTCGAGCCGCTCCGGGTCGAGGCCGGCGCGCTCGAAGGCCAGGCGCAGCGGGTGGCCGCCGGCCAGCAGGGTCCCCAGGAACAGGTGCTCGACCCCGAGGTATCCGGAGCGCAGCAGGCGGGCCTCGCGCACCGCTTGATGGAAGGCCTGGCGCGCGGCCGGGGCGAAGACCGTCAGGTCGACGCGGCCGCCCTTCACGGCGAGTCGCCCTGGCCCAGCACCTCGATCAGGGTGTCACCGACGGTGAACACCGCCCCGGCCGAGACCTCGACCGGCTCCCGCAGCCGCTGGGCGCCGATCCAGGTCCCGAAGCGGCTGCCGAGGTCCTCCAGCACCAGCCGCCCCTCCCGGAAGGCCAGCCGGGCGTGGCGGCGCGAGATCCGCGGATCGAAGTCCAGCCCCAGGTCGGCGCTGCCCTCGAGGCCGATCACCAGCTCGTCCTCGTGGCTGTAGTGGGTGAGCCCGTCCATCGGCCCGGTCAGCACCTCGACGCGGACCACGGTCATGGGCTCAGGCCTGGCATTCGACCAGCAGGCCGAGGCTGGCGGTGAAGCCGTGGATGTAGGGCAGCCCGCAGACGCTGCCGATCTCCCCGGCGGCGAACATGCCGGCGATCGGCAGGTCCGGGAAGTAGGTGCCGGCCAGCACGGCGTCGTGGTCGGCCTCGCCGAAGAGGTGCTCGCCGCGGCCGGTGCAGCTGAACAGCAGCCCGCCGCCGGCCTCGGGGTAGAGCCCGCTCGCCAGCCCCAGCAGGTTGCCGAGGTCCTCGTGGGCGGTGGCGCCGTCGCGGGCGTGGAAGCGCACCCGCATGCCTTCGGGGGCGGCGTCGCTGATGGCCACCGCGCCGCTCTCCTGGTCGATGCCGACCACGCCGCGGATCAGGTAGCCCTCCTGGCCGAGGTCGCCGGTGCTCTTGACCGCCTCGAGCCCGACCTGCGGGGCGCTCCGGAAGGCCCGCGACTCGCCGTCGTCCAGGCCCTCGACGACCTCGCTCAGGCCGTCGTAGGCCGGCGCCTCGTCGAGCTCGTAGATGACGTTGCGCTCGCTGCGGGTGACGGTGTAGGCGCGGCCGACCGGGCGGCAGCCCTGGGAGACCAGCGGCTCGAGCTTGGCCGCCCCGTCGAGCACGAAGCCGACCGCGCCGCCCGCCACCACCTTGTCGTTGACCAGCAGGCGGTTGCTGCCCGGGCGCTGGCCGCTGCTGGCGACGCCGCCGACGATGCGCGGCATGGGCGCGATGTCCCGCAGCGAGGACAGGAAGGGGTCGAGCGGGAAGCTGAAGGGGTCGACCATCAGCACCGCGCTGGCGCTGTCGCCGGCGTCGGGCCAGCCGTGGACCATGCCGCCGCCCTCCGAGGTCTCGAACTGGAGGTGGAAGGCCTGGACCCGGGCGCCTGGCATTCGGGCCGCCCACAGCACCAGGCCCGGGCCGCGCTCGACCTCGCGCCCGGCGCCGATGACGCCGGCGGCGCTGCAGCCCACCAGGCTGTCGGGGGCCAGCAGCTCGCGCACCCGCGCCGAGATCCGCTCGGCCCGCTCGCTGTGGTGGCCGGTGAAGAACGCCAGCACCAGGTCGGGCTGGGCGCCGATCTTCGCCAGCAGCAGGGTGGCGGCTTCATCGAGCGCGGCGTCGGTGTCCGCCTCGGTCGAGAGGGACACGGCGGCGGAGAATCGGCCGGAGACGCGCATGCCGGGATTAT
Source organism: Planctomycetota bacterium (assembly GCA_014382465.1). Classification (GTDB taxonomy): domain Bacteria; phylum Planctomycetota; class UBA1135; order UBA1135; family UBA1135; genus J029. Next base: position 1,001 of record JACNJP010000194.1, on the reverse strand, counting down.
GCCTCAGCGGCCGAATGCCTGGGCGATGCCGCCGTCGACCGTCAGGGTGCAGCCGGTGGTCTTGGCGGCGTCGGTCGCCAGGTAGAGCACGGCGCGGCCGACGTCCTCGGCGCCGACGGTCGTGCGGAGCAGGTTGCGCTGGCGGTAGTGCTCCTCGAGCTGGGACGGGTCCATGCCCTTGGAACGGGCCCGCTCTGGCCCGACCTCGGCCCACAGCCCGGAAGGGTTGTCGCCGTGGCGGAAGACCGCGTCCGGGCACACCATGTTGACGCGCACGCCGGCGTCGGCGAGCTCGAGGGCGGCGACCTTGGCCAGCTGGTGGGCGCCGGCCTTGCTCGAGCTGTAGGCGCCGAAGGAGGCGCCCGGGGCCAGCACGTTCTTGGAGCTGACCAGGGCGATCGAGCCGCCCAGGCCCTGGTCGCGCAGCAGGCGGCCGCCTTGGCGCAGGGTCAGGAAGACGCCGGTCTGGTTGATCTCGACCAGGCGGCGGTAGGCGGCCAGGTCCTGGTCCTCGAGGGCGGCGACGTGGGCGGCGCCGGCGTTCGGCACCAGGACGTCGAGGCCGCCGGCGCGGCGCAGCAGCTCGGCGAAGGCGGCGGCCAGCGAAGCCTCGTCGGTGACGTCGGCGGCCAGGCCGAAGGCGGCGTGCGGGCCGTGGGCGGCGCGGATGCGGGCGGCGGCGGCTTCGGCGCGGCCGCGGTCGAGGTCGAGGAGGGCGACGGTGGCGCCGGCGCCGGCCAGCACCGCGCCGATGCCCTCGCCGATGGCGCCGCCGCCGCCGGTGATCGCGGCCACCCGGCCGGCCAGGGGCGGCGCTGTCTTGGCGCCGAGCTTGACCTGCTCGAGCGACCAGTACTCCATGTCGAAGAGGTCGAGCTCGGGCAGGCCGCGGTAGGCGCCGAGGGCGCTGGCGGCGGCCTTGGTGCGCAGGGTGTGCTCGGTCAGGTCGGCGACGGCGGCGGCGGCGGCGGCGGTCGGACCGGCGGCGGAGGCCCCGGCGA